>CAYQMZ010000345.1:7701-8023 GCA_964418725.1 uncultured Pirellulaceae bacterium | reverse complement strand
GTCGTACTGCGATCCTTCTGCTCGCGTAACGGTGAAGAGATCTTCCAACTGCCTTAACGACTGAGTTGCAGCAGCGGCTGTCGATCGATTCTACTCGAGTCGTATTCGTATCGCTTGCATCGCCAGCGGCTTCCAAGTTATCCGTGGGACAGACCAGGGGGAGCGGAGCGATAGGCCTCCGTGGCCCATTCGAACTGCACGGTTTGGGATGCCGCCTACTCGTTGGTCGGTCTTCAATTCCTTGCGCCGCATTGGCTGTGACGCTGCGGCTTCAACGCTTAAAGATCACTCATCGTCGTCATCCAGTGACGACAGGATTGCC
>CAYQMZ010000345.1:5950-7691 GCA_964418725.1 uncultured Pirellulaceae bacterium | reverse complement strand
GGCGTCGAGGTCGAAGTTTCCGTTCGCCCAACCATTTACCTCGGTGAAGCCGGAGGACAGAGCCAAGAAGTCGTTGAAGTTAACCGCTCCGTCCAGGTTGGCGTCACCCCTTACCGTGCCGATGATTTCCTCGATCAAGTAGTCGAAGTCGTCTTCGTTTAGGGCTCCGTCTGCATTGACGTCGAAAATGTCTTCCGCAGCACCGTCGGCTATCGCTTGTCGCAGCCGATCAATATCAACGTCGTCCACCACTCCGTCGGAGTTCAGGTCGCCTGGGATGGTTGTTGCGTCGCTGGAGAACACCGCCCTGTTCAAGACGGACCAGGATCCATCATCGTAACGAAGTCGAGTCGAAACAGTCGTTTCGCCAACAACAGGAATGCCTGCTCCGGTATAGGCCACAGCACTCGGACCAATGTCGTTTCCGAATTGTGCTTTCGGATCCGATCCGTCCACCGTGTAATAGACATTCGAAGCAGCTCCGACTTCTTGCCCTAGGTCAAATCCTAAGTCGAAGCTGACGTCCGAGCTGGATGCGTTAGCTTGATGAATCTCGACGGCTATCGTGTTGTCCCCTTCGCGTAGCGCGTCGATCGGAACTTCAAACGTGTAGTAGGTGCTTTCGTCACCTCCGCCTGCAACACTGCTGGCGAAAGTTTGGAAGTTTACCGCTCCGCTGGGCATGTTGTTTCGGAGGATTTCTTCGCCGTTTAAGTAGACGATGGCTCCGTCATCGCGAAGCAGGTGAACCTGTCCGGCAATGTAGTCCGACGCGTCCGTGACGGTAAACGTTTTCCTGAAGTAGGTCGTGCGGAACTTGTTAGAGCTATCTGTTCCAAAGCCAATGGTGGTCAGTTCATTGCCGTCACCGTAGCCCAGTTCTCCGCGGCCAGATTCCCATTCCGAGTCGTCAAAGTCGGATGCTCGCCAAGCGGTACCTTGATTGGAGCCGTCATCGAGATAATTCCATGTGGACGTGCGGCGAATTTCGCTGTTGAAATCTAGCGTCGCCAACGTGCTGAGGCCTACGGTGTCTCCTGGTAGCAAATCGCCACCGTGCTGAAGTGAGTTGTTCACCGTGAATTGCGGCGGCAACGAGTCGGGGAACCAGTCTTGACCTTGCAGTTGTCGCAGAACAACTTCAGCCCGACCATCAAAGAATCCTTTGACGCGTTCTACCGCACTTTCCCAAGTGGTCTTGGTGTACGGTGTATTTCGTTTCGAGTCGCCCCAGCGTGCCGATTCGGCAATGATCGCCATATCAATTTGCGCTGCACGATTGTCGACTACGGCCTTCGCATTCTCGGGTGTCAGAATGCCGTCGTTGAACATCGTTTCGTAGACTCGATCCGCAAATTGCTCGCGATATGCCGTATTGGTTTGCGCGAGTTGCTCATGCATCCAATGCGGATTGAAGTAGCGGAACTGGCTGCCTCCAGTGGTCAATGGCGTGACCATGTTGTAGTTCGCACCTGCGGCGTTGCCCGTGTCTAGAGAGTGCTCGCTATCGTGTTCGAAGAACTTGAAGCCATCCGGGTTTTCGCGATTGAAAATGCCAAAGTAGTTGTTCACCCGAGGACGCGTGAACTTGGATCCAGGACCGTCAGCATCCGACGTGAAGTAGGTAAGGATCATGTAGTCGATTAGGTTTTCGACGTCTAATAAACGCTCGAAGTCTGGGTTCGACGTTCCGTCTGGATTCATGCCTTGGGCTTTCCAGTAATCCTCCATGTTGGTGTCG
>CAYQMZ010000345.1:0-5940 GCA_964418725.1 uncultured Pirellulaceae bacterium | reverse complement strand
TGTCGCTCAGACCATTCGTCTGATAGAAGTAGTCAGCAAGTCGCCGGTAGGCATCGAGATTGCCGTCGGTGGCTTCGGATTCGTAGCCGCCGCTGCTTCCGGCCGACTTGACCACGTCATAGTCTTCGCTGTCACCGCCAAAGTAGGACGCTGCGTAACGAGCTTCAGCGCGTTCTTGCGATTGGAAGATGCCCCAGTACTGGCCGTTGATATACAAGTGATAGAAGCGACTACGTGTGTACGGCTGCCCCATCTGGCCCTGCACGTCGCGGGAGAATACATCTCGCATGAACGAGTTATTGGAGCTTCCGCTGAAGGACCACGAGTAGTTCTGGGCTGTGCGAAGGTCGAATTTGTCGAATTCATCTGCGCCCTCGTCTCCGAAAAGTGGGAATTCCAACTTCGAGTCGCCGTACTCATCTCGGAAGAAGAGTCGGAAAGCATGCTTGGGATTGTTGCCGCTTCGGCTGAATCCGCCACGCACACGAATGCCCGCTTCGACTTGAAAACCTTCGCTGCCATCGGGCTGTAGTAGTTCAAGGGAAGCCGGTCGCTCCCAGGCTTTGCCATGGCTGCGGGCGTTGGTGTAAATGCCTTCGCTGGATCCAAGCAGATCGTCGATGTCCATAACGACCGACATCGAAGGAATCTGCGTCAGGGCTTCGATCATTTGAGGCCCCCACGTCCGACTGTTCACGATTGCTGGGTCCATTCCGTAATCCAGCACCTGGCCATTGATATTGCTTGAGGTCGGCCAGTTTTCAGGAGCGTTGCCGTTGGGTGACTGAGTCAGTACGTCCTCTAGGAACAAGTAGGTTGCGGTTTCTGTTCGCGATGGCTCAACACCAGCTTTGAATGACCGAGCTCGCACGGTTGTTGTGCCGTCAATGCGAATTGGCCCGCTGTAGACCGTTCCGTTGCTGTCGGTCGGCTGTGTACCGTCCGTCGTATAGCGAATCGTGGTTCCTTCCGTCTCTGACATCAGCGTCAAATCAAATGCATCTTCGTAAAAGCCGTGCGATTGGCTGAGTGATACATCGTTCAATAAGAAGTCGGTTGCACCATCCGCCGGATTGAATGTGCCTGGCGTCGGGGCTAGGAAGAACACCGCGTCGCCTCGGGTCGTTTCGATTTCCGAAATGCCAACACGCAGCAAGAATTCATCGCTGTCGATCGCGTCATTTAGAGCATGCACAGCAAGTACGTTTTCACCGGCGCGAAGTGAATCTAGGTGTTCCGTTATGCTCACAAACTCGGACGTCGTGGCCTCGCGTAGAGAACGATCTGTGGTTGCCGTTGAGGAATGGCTCGCACTCTCGGGAGCGTTGCGACGCGTTACTTCCGTGCCGTTCAGATAGGCAACGAAACCGTCGTCGTATTGCACGTCCAGTGTCAACGATTCAAAGTCGCTTGGATCACTGACATTAAACGGAATTCGCAAGTAGGCCGACGTGGTACTACCCAGCATCTCGTCGACATTGGTCGTTACAAGGTTCGAAAAACCACTAGCGCCGGCCGTTGGGCTGGTTGTGACCTCCAGTCCTCCATTGTCGACGTCACCAATCAGGCGAAAGGCCGATGCGTCAAAGCTTGTTCGACGGCCTTGGGCTGCAAATAACTCGACCTCGGCGCCGCCGCCACGTTCGAAGAACACCAACTCAAGTTCATGTTCACCTGCGGCTAGAGTCGTCGAACCGTAACGGTCTTGTGGAGCGTGAAGGCGATCGTCGTTGATGACCGTTTGCCCATTTATGCGAAGGCGTAGACCGTCGTCGCTGTTGGTGCCAAACGTCCACGTGCCCGATTCCGGAATGGTAATTCTTCCGGTTGCTCGGATCGCAAAATCGTTGTCGTCTCCGCTACTGTCGTTGGGAAAACGAAGGTCGTCGCCGAATCGTCCGCTGGGACCTGTATCGACGAAATTCACAAGCGGGGTAATCGCAGTTGTCTCGCTTTGTTGGCCAACGCCACTCAGGAGCGACAAAGATTCGCTGATGTTGACGATTCGCCCTGTGGACTTCGCGTCTTGAACCGTGAACCCTGGTACCGAAGTTTGGTAGCCAATCGCTGCAGTTGCCGACTGCCAGCTGGAATCATTAAAGCTCGGTTGAGTCCAGTCTGAGCTGGGTGCATTAGAAGAGACCCAAAGTTGCGCTGCGGCACCGGGTTCGACGACCTGAGTCACTGACACCTCTTGAGTGACACCATAGGAGACGTCGGTGGTTTGCTGAGGAAACTCGGGCGCGAACTCAGAGACGACTTCCACTCCACCGTCGTCGCCAGTTTGAGTCAGGGCGAGATATTCACCACCCGCGGAGAGTTTGAAATTTGAATGCAATTCGCTGTCTGCGACGGAGCGGTCTTTGTCCGAGGCAAATACCAAAACCGAATTGCCGGCGGAAAGCGTCTGCGATGGAAATCCCCATTTGTCGAGAACTGCGGGGTCGTCGGTCAGATGCCAACCGTCAAGCTGCACATCATCGGGACCAGCGTTAAAAACCTCAATCCAATCTGTGTCGTCCCCGTCTTCGTCCAGCAGAATTCCGTCATTGGACGCCATGAATTCAGATATATAGACATCCGCCGCCAGCAGCATCCGATGCTCAAGGTGTTCAAGAACTGCGCTACGTCGTTTGTTTAGAGTGCGATTGCGTCGTGATCTCATGCCAATCCCCGTTTTGTTGCAAAAACGCAACGTCCATATACCCAGATCCTTCGATTCTACATGAAAAGCTCATAATCCGAAGGATTTGGTGCCGTCGCAAGTTGTTTGTAACACCACACTTGGGTCTAGAATCTAGTCGAAACCTGTTGCGAAGTTGACTCGCGCGATTTGATAAGCAATGAATTCAAATGAAAACTCTCATTGCCGTCACGTTTTGGTTTGCGCTAGTGTCTTTCGTCGTTGCTGACGAAGGGCCAACAGAGCCTCTTGCAAAGTCGGTCCTGCAAATTGTCTCGATTAAAACTCCGAGCAGTGACGCATCGACGTGAACGAGTTGCACCGATTCGAAATCGAAGGCAACGGAATCGGCCAGTTTGGCTGACGCGACTCTGAATGCGGAACAATCCTCCGATGGCAACGGCGAACCAACGAGGGACGTTGGAATGCTTCACACCGGTGTTAGTGCTGGCGAAGCCCATGCAGATGACGACGAAGTGGAAGGAGCGTCTGTAGAGCAACAGTCGAAAACAGATGCGGATGACGAGGCTGTGATTGGCTGGGGAGCTGGCACGGAACTGAAGAAGATCTTCAAGCGGTTCGGTTTCGAACCGAAAGATGACTTGTGACCCTGCAACCAAACGGCGGCCATCATGGATCGCCATCCGGCCAGTTGGTCGCTTCAGAATATTAGGTGGATCGAATGTCGTGTGAAACAGGCGACCATCAAGCAGGGTGTTAAACATCGTCCGATGATTGTGCGCATGCTCATTAGAATTGCTGTGCGTCGTGCGATGCGGCAAGAGCGTTGTTGCTACGGCTACTAAAACGCGGCCACACTGCAAACGAACATTGCCACGAGGTACCGTTAATTGGATTGGGAGTCATTCAGTCATGCGCGGCAGCAGCTCATTTATCTTTTGGAGTCTTTTGCAGCTTGCGTTGCTCGTAGCCGGGGCCTCAAACAGCTCTGCTCAAGATGATCGAAACGTGGCCCGTCGCAATGCGTTGGTGCGAAAGCACATTGTGGCCAACGGAGTCGAGAACCCAAGCGTTATAGACTCTCTGTTGCAAACGCCACGTCATCAATTCGTTCCAGAAGTGGTTCGTCGTGCAGCCTATCAGGATACGGCGTTGCCCATTGGTTACGGGCAAACGATTTCGTCGCCCTATATCGTGGCTCGAATGACGGAACAGCTCGATCCTCAGCCGACCGATCGGGTGTTGGAGGTTGGTACCGGAAGTGGCTACCAAGCGGCGGTTCTCTCGCCAATCGTGGACGAAGTTTTTAGCATTGAGATCGTTCCTGAGTTGGGGCAGCGAGCGGCCACGACGCTTAGTCGACTTGGCTACGAAAACGTCCATGTACGCGTGGGAGATGGCTATCAAGGTTGGCCTGAGAATGCACCTTTCGACAAGATCATTGTCACGTGCTCTCCCGAGAATATTCCCGCTGCTCTCGCGGAGCAATTGAAGGAAGGCGGTCACTTGGTGATTCCTGTTGGAGAACGCTACCAACAGGTTCTTTATCGATTCACGAAAGTCGACGGCAAACTGAAGAAGCAACGGATTGAATCGACATTCTTTGTGCCCATGACGGGGGTCGCCGAGTCGAAACGTCAGAAGAAAGCGGACGATGCGAAGCCCGAGATCGTGAATGGCAGTTTTGAGTTGAAGACCGCCGAAGGTGAGCCTCACGGTTGGTATTACCTACGTGGGAGTAAGGTCGAGGATGCTGTAGAGTCACCTGATGGAGTCCGGTGTCTTGCTGTCGAAAAGTTGGGGGCAGAGCGAGCTATCGCAATTCAGCCCGTCGGAATTGACGGGGAGAAACTGAGCTCTTTACAAGTTTCGTTTGCCTCGCGCGGTGAGCGAATACACAAAGGGCTGTTTGCGCTGCAATGTTCGCAATTGGTCGTTGAGTTCTACGACGAAGATCGTAACCTCTGCGGCGATACAGCTGCTGAATTGCCCGCTGGGTCGTTCGATTGGCAGCCGGTTGCGCTGAACGTCGATGTGCCGCCGCAGGCAAAGCTGGCTATGTTCGAATTTGGGCTGTTCGGGGCTACCGGAAAGATCCTTTTCGACGACGTGAGGATCTCAGCAAAGAGCCGAATCCCCGCGGCTACGACGCAAACAGCCAAATAGCGCTACACATTTCGGGGCGATGCCAAAAAAGTTGGAACTTCGGAACACTGAGTCGCGTCAGTGTTACATTCCAGCTTTCCGAAAGGTGTCTTATGTGTTGTTTTGCCGGTCCCGTCAAAGATGTCCACTGGACAAGAATATTCGCCCGACTGACGGGAAAGGGCACTCAGTTGCTCGCCTACCAGATGTCGTACGAATCAGAGCAACCAAACGCAATGATTCTGCCGCTGCCTGTGAAGCAATCGGCAGGTGAACAGAGTGTACGTTTCGTCGATTTAAGCGGCTACGATCGATTCTTTACCGATCTGAAATCAGGTTTTCCCGCTCTTCGGAAAACACGCAGCATCCTACCGGCAGCTGGGATCGCCTCGAACGTCGCACTGCAAGTTCACAAAGTTGGGAGGTTCGTGGCGTCGTTTGTCCCCACGATCGACGACTTTGCGCGACTCGACCCACAGTTCACGATTCCTCGCGAAACGTGGGCACAGATTCCCGCCTACCTGGATTATGGCTTTGCTGTGTTTCAATTGAGCGAATTGGCTGGGAAGCCACATCCGATGGCATTTGAATTCGAAACGAGGTTGAAGGAAACCTTTTTTCCAACCGTTCATATCCACGATGGCGAAGTACACGCGAAAGAAAAGTTTCATCACGATTTGTACATGCAGCATGCCGGGCTCGACAGCGTGGTGGGGGCATACACGGGACCGCAAGAGCCTGATCGAAACACAACGCTTGTTCGATCGAAGCAAGCAGCCGAAGAGTTCTGTGACGTTGAACGAGCACGGGGGCTCGTCGCACCTAATCTGTTGGTGCATCGAAGAACAATGCGCGGCAGGCTGCCGAACGAAGATACAACATTTCGGTCCAGCGGCGATCCGCTGGTTACGGGTTTCAACTACCGCCGCTACACACGACACTGGCCCTGGGCAACATGTGCTTTGGCAGCCGCGTGGTTTCTGAAGCGACGTGCACAGGTTCGAAAAGACCAGTCCTGACGCCAGAGCATTCCTGATGCCTGTCTTCACGTTACGCCACGAAGTAGGCACTGAGTTCAGCGCGAACTCATTCCTGAAACAGCAAAAGCGCGTCTTGGAATTCGAAGAACGTCGCCACCAAGAGGCTTGGAT
>CAYQMZ010000344.1:0-8024 GCA_964418725.1 uncultured Pirellulaceae bacterium | reverse complement strand
CTTTCTAGGTTTGCGATCAAGGAGTGCAAACCACCGCCCGGCATTTCCTTGCCCAAGTAGTACTCGAGCATGTCCGGAAACAGCGGAAAGATAATTGAGAAACCGACCAAGTCCAGGAACACGGTCAAAAGAATCGTTCCGAGAACTCCTCGAGACTTTCCTGTTTCCTTTGCTGACGCGTCAGGGGCCCCATTGGATTCGATTTCGGACATCGATGACTCGTTGAAATGCTGCTTTGACAAAACTCAGCGTAGGGCAGAGACAGCTCAACCCACGCTTTTCCGAGACAGCATGATAGGCCGTCCCACAATGCATCAACAGTGGGACAGACAAGTAGATACAGCGACAATCGCCTAAGACGCTCAGATTTTCGACATTGTGACGACATCGCTCGCCACATCATCATTCATATCAAACGCGTAGAAATTGCGAGCAAGCCGGGAAGCGACTCGGTCCAAAAACATCCGTCGAAATTCACGTTCATTCGTCGAAGTGGTCGAGACGCCAGCGGTGGTTGGGAACTCAATCTGCGGCGGTGATCGGACAAACAATTCCTGGCCGGAGTGCATATCGTAAACCACCATCTGCACGTCGGCGCGGCCTTTGAACATCGTCATCCCGTCGTGCAAACTCAACTTTACGACGTCGATGGCAATGACGACTTCCGCCTCCACACCACGACCGATCGTCATGAAGTCCACCATGTCCCAGCCGTTTTCGTCGATCCACTCCTCAACATCCTGAGTGGGTACGACTTGGATATCTTTCACCTTCGCAGCAAGCAAACGATTGATTCGATTTGTCAATTCGGACGATGTGGATGTTGGCCCGAACAGCTGCGAGTTCGAGACACAGACTACGGCTACTTTTTTACCCTCAAGCCCTTCGTATGCCGGCGGCATCAAACCAGCTCCGACCACGTTCAAAAAGTTCGCAAACAAGCCCACGCACCCGATCGTTGGCGCAAGACATACGAGCATAAGAACAAGGCAGATCAGTTTCCTCACCGTGAAATGTACGTGAGTCATTTGGGCACTCCGTGTGAGCCGATGCGATCGTTTTCAGATTCGAAAACTAGATGGGTAGCGGCTTTTACTGAGGTTCGCGTCGCAGGAATAGACCAATCCAGCGTTTTCCGTTCGCTTGCACAGACAGCTCAGCACACGACGATGTCGCCAACTGGAATCGGCCCGACATTTAGATGACTGCACCAGGCACGTTCAAAAAACGCCGGTCGCCGTTCGCTTTGCGAAAGCCAACGCTCTCCACTGCCAGCGTCCGCTTGTTGCAAGTGAGGCTTAAGTGAAAGAGCAGGCGTTGTTCGATCATTCGTTAGGTGATTCGAAAGACCCAATCGAGTAGCGTCAAAGCCGTAATCGCTAGCAGAATGGCCAGACTCCATTTGGTCGACATAAGAGCCTTGTAGCGTCCGCTCCATGCCATCGTCCACGACCAGACTCCGCAGACGAATGAGACCATTGCCAAACAGACGCCACCCGGATTAGCTTGCCAGGCCGAGACGACTTCACCGCGAGTCACGTACGCCCACGAAGTTGTCATACCACACGTTGGACAACGTACTCCGAGCAGTGTATCGAATGTGCATGGCGGCAAGCCCAGTTGTTGATGCGTGCCCATCCCAACGGGACTAGGGCTCAGGCATCTTGCGACCAACAACAAGCCGATCATGATCGCGCCAGCCACAAAGGCCCATACGCGTTCAGAGCGTTGTAAGGGCAGCGGTCCACTGAAACCGGATTGACGATCCGCCGGTTCAGCCAAAATCGGTTCCATCACCTACGCCTACAACCAGATTGGACCAACTATAGTCTTACTTCTTCCGACCTCGGTTCAGCCACTTGAGCCAACCGTCACACATGGCCTTTGGCGACTTACCATAGATGCCTTGAAAGGAGCGGTCAAAGGCGTTCCCGTCGGCGATGGCCTTATGCAAAGCCGTCATTCGCTTTTTGTCCTTGGCCAAATACTTGGTCCATGCCCAGGCCGCGGCATCCGCTTCAGCAGTCGGTAGTCGGCCCTCAAAGATATCTGTTGCCTTCTTTGCGGTCTTCATTGCGCGGGGAGCCGCCTGCTTCCAACTACGAACGACTGGCGCCCGACGATTCGTCTTTTCGAGTGACAAGAATCCAAGCCCGTCTGCATACCACCTGGGCGCCCCCCACCTGCTTAGGATCAACGAAGTCGCGAATTGATTCAGTTCCGATTTGCTCATCAACGACTGCTTCTTGCTTCGACTCTCTGCCCTAGCCGAGCTCGGCCCGACAATTACGTAGCCCATACCACCGTCGGATCTCCAATAAAGTGTCGGTTGCGTGCCCGAAGAATCTCGCTTTTCCACCATCTGCGAAAACTCAGAGAAGTCGTAGCGTTTGGGAATGTGGAAAATCGTGAACGGGCTTCGGACTTTCTCGGATTCAACACCAAGTCGTTGCATCGAATCAGAAAACGCCGCCTCCGCTTGCTCCAAGAGTTCAATGTGAGCCGGCGTTACTTTCGCGGCGACCAACAAGAACTGTTCTGAACGCTCGAATTGCGGAGATGAATTTGGAAAAACCAACGCCCATTTTTTCTTCGCCTGCGTTTCAGCCTCTTCCGCTAACTGTGTGGCGGTCATCTTGTCCAGCCGACTTGCGGACGCCAAACGATTCAAAGCAAACGTAGGGTCCTTTGCATCGAACTTCGCTCCGGCCTGTATCCATTCTTCAAATTGCCGAATCACGCTTGGCGACAACGGATTACCGTTCGGCGGCATCCGATCACCATCGGCTTCGCCTTTCATCTTCAAGATCATCAAGCTGTTCTCGGGATCGCCCGGCTCGATGACTTCGCCATTCTCACCACCCTGCATCAATAGAGCGTACGATTCGATGCGTAGATCGCGGCGTGGACGGTTACCGCCGTGGCAACCCATACACCGTTTCGCCAGGACATCGGCAAGGTCCGATGAGAAACTAACGCCCTTCCCTAACCGGGCAGCCCCTTGCCCGGCATCACTGTCTTGTGCGTGCAGACTGCCGAAGAATACGCCAAGAAACAACAGGATCACAACAAGCACGGGAGTCTCTTCCATCAGATTGCCCTGCTCCAATTCAAACTTGTCAGCCAGGTACCTATTTATGATGCCGGCGTCGCACGCGTTTCTTTCGCTCTCGTTTGGGCCGCCCGCTCTTCTTCAGCCCATGCTCGATGGCGAACCATTCAGCGTAACGTTCGCGATCGGTGTAGCTGGTATTCCGGTTATCCAGAAGGTGACCCAACTCATGAATCAAGATGTTGTTCAGGTAAAAGTCCTTGATAGTGGCTTCCGTCCAGACTAGCTGCCACTCCGTTCCGTCCTGCAACCAGCGACCACCAAACTGCCTAGCTTCGTTAAACTGCGCAGGCCGAGGCGGATGCGGGAAGTACTCAATCAGCGTTTCTTCGATCGGGTACAAGTACAGTGTCGGTCCCCACTGCATTCCGTAGCATGGAAAACTCTGCTTCTTTTTAGTCATGCGACTGAGTTGCACGTACTCGAGCGGCAACAAAGCCGAGTCTGGCAATTGCGACAACCGAGAGCGAATCTCTTGCTCTGTGATCACATGACGGTAACCGTCACCCGGTTCTTGGACGATGACTTGATAATCCGTCGTTGGCGATTCGGCCGATGGCTCGTGCCAATCTTCGGGAGGAGCGAACTGTGTGCATTCACTCTTCTCTAAACCACGAGCGCGCTGACTAAGCGGCGCGTGATGACTGAGTCGGCGTCGCGCAGACATGGCACGCATCGCCATGCTCTTCTTCGCGTTCGAATTTCGCCGCTCTCTTCGCATCTCAGTTATCCAAATTAGGCCCGTTGCCGCTGCTGATATGCTAGTTGGCAAGCAGGTTCAGATTCAAGTAGACAAACTTAAATTCATACCCACAAACAACTTACGCAACGAACCAAGAGTCCCGCGATGTGTGGACACCGCACCAACCCCACTTCAGAGGGGAACGCTGAATGCGATACCGCAGAAGCCCAAATTCGGTTCAGATTCGGACCTAGAACGCTAACGACCCTGCTCACAAGGCAGGAAAAATAGCGGTTTTAGGTTCACTGTGTTTTGGCGAGTGGATAAGCTCTATTTTCAACCGGGCCAAGCAGACGGTACGCGAAGTTAGCGCGAGGGATAGATGAGCGAATACGAAAACCAAGACAACGCTGAGACCAACGAGGCGGCTGCTCCGACGCAGGCACAGTTGTACGACGACTTACGGCGCATCGGGCAGCTCGAAGATCAGAAGTTTGCAATTCAGCAGGAGATTGACGAACGCACGGACCGGCTCCGTCGTGCAATCCCAACGCTCGAGACGACCAGCCTGCTGTATCAGATGCTGACGAGTTGCCTTGCTCCGGCCAAACCAGTCGCCTCCAAGAAACGCCCGGCAAAGAAAGCTTCAAAGAAGACGAGCCGAAAACGCAATTGAGCTAGGCACGTTTGCTGCGTCGCAGTCATGGCATTTCATGTCTGCTGCGGACGAGCCCTCCTCAACCTAAGCCGGTTTCAACCCGGAAAAATCAGTCCATCCGTCCTTTCGAATCTAGGTCGAACTGAAAACTATTGGCCCCAGGCTTTACCTCAACCTCGAGCTTCGAATCGTAGTTGTACTTACTCGGAACCAATTCCTTCGTGGCTGGTAGCGGCGGCACTGCCTCGGGATCCCCTTCGTCGAAAGTCGAAATTCGGACGCGGTATTCACCAACCTGCAGTCCGATCTGTTCACCGTCCGCGAACGTTAGATGTCCCCGCTCATCGGTCCTCGTGACACCTGGCTCTCGGACGTCGTCGGTCGGCAGGAACGTAACCAGGGCATCGGACAAGGGCTTTCCATCCAGCGTCACTTGCCCTGTCACCTCAAAGTCATCTTGCTTCTCACAGCCAGCCAAAAAGATCGGTAAGACCAACACCAGCCAGGCCAGCGAGCAAGTGCTTAGCCGCAACGCTGTACGCAAAACGTGGCGTTCGATCATCAGAACCGAAAAAGCCGGCCTGGAACGCGCAACTTGCCGAACCAATCGCACGAACTGCATTGGAGCCTGTTTTGACTGTGTCATTTCCCGCCTTTTCATATCTTGATTTGTACGCCCGCTGTACAATCCTCGGATGTTGTCTAGCACGTATCTAGCAAGGTTGCGAGCGATGAAGGTCTCCAAGTCTAAAAGAGTCGCCACCGGATTCACGCTGGTGGAACTTCTGGTTGTCATTGCGATCATTGCGATGTTGGTGGCGTTGCTTCTGCCGGCCGTTCAATCTGCCCGGGAGGCCGGACGACGTACACTTTGCATCAGCAACATTCGTCAATTGGGTTTCGCATCGCTCAACTATCACGACACACAGGGCGAGTTTCCACGATCGAAAACCTCTCAGCCAAACCATAACTGGGCTCCGTACCTGTTTCCCTACATCGAAGAACAGTCCGTGCAGGACATTTACAACTTTGATGTCAATTGGAACCATCGCAGCAATCGCAACGCGATCAAAACGATTGTGGGTGTCTTTGGCTGTCCCTCTTCCCCAGTCGGCGAAGATCGAGTCGACATTGTGAACGGCATGGAGGCAGCAACCGTCGACTATGGGCCCGTAACGTCGTTCTCGCAAAACCTAGTCAAAGCAGGCTTCCTGGAGGACGTCGCAGACCGGCGGGGGGTGATTACGCCCACAAGCACGACGATCAAGAAGGTCACCGACGGAACGTCAAAGACATTGATGTACGCGGAAGACGCGGGACGCCCGCAGTTTTGGACCAGCCGAGGCTTTGGACCAGCAAACAATAAGCCGGGCGGTGGCAACCTGCCGGTAACTAACGGACGCGTAAGAGGAGCTTCCTGGGCGGACCAGAGCAACAGCATTCCGCTGCACGGATTCACGCGAAATGGTTTAAGGGCTCCAGGTCCGTGCCCTATCAATTGCACTAACAACAATGAAGCGTTCAGCTTTCACCCGGGCGTTTGCAACATTGTTTTTGCTGACGGGCACGTGAAGTCGGTTTCGGAAGACATGACGATCCGCGTTTACGCTGGCTTGATCACGCGTGCTGGGGAAGAAGTTCTTCCTCCGGTTACCGAACTCTAGCGATTCACAAAGCCTGAAGTCTTGGATTACCTTTATCGGCCAGGCACGCTTTCCCCGTTTATCGCATCAGGTAGTTGGACTCACCACATTTCAGTGAAACGCTTCCCCGAGCGGGTCGAGCGTGCCCTTAAACTGGCTACCTCGCCCCCAGTTTGCACGGGTCTGCGACGCGCAATCCCGATCCGTTCGATTGACACAGTGCGGTGTCATCCCCAAAATACGGCCGGGTTTTCATTTTGACGCAGGGATTCTCGAGTGTCTGAACAATTTCACTATCGATTTGCAACATCGTTGATTGCGTTTTCAGTCATTCTTCTCGCAGGATGCCCCAATGACGGCGGTCCGATCACAGCCCCGAAACTGGACCCGGCTGCTGCAGCCACGTCGGCCATTGCCGAGTACGATTCGGATTCCGATGGCATGATCAGCAAGAGTGAGGCGAAGAAGTCTTCACTGGATCCCGCCGCTGGTTGGGACGCTGACGGAGATGGAAAAATCTCAGAAACCGAGATCAGTGAGCGTCTAGCGCGGTATGAAGCGTTATCGCCGGGCATTCAGTCGATGACCTGCAAGGTGTTCTATCGCGGTCGCCCGCTAGAGGGTGCCTCTGTAACGTTTGAGCCGGAAGCCTTTCTTGGCGGTGCCGTCGAAGTTGGTACCGGGACGACCGACTTGGAAGGCGTTGCGGAGATGGTTGCCGAGGAAGTCGTCAAAAACAATCCGACTCACCGCGGAATCCGGGCTTCCCTGTACAAGGTTCGCATCACACATCCCGATGTCGACCTGTCGGCGAAGTACAACGACGAAACGACGCTGTTCTTCGAATTAAGCCCGATGGACATGATTGATCCACCAATCTTCAAACTGAAGTAGTGGCGGCATCCCCTGCCAACTTCAAATCAGGCTTAGCACCCTGAACCTGTGAGCCCATCGAGGAGTCTTCCCGATGGTGTTATACTACCGGTTTCCCCCTTGTTCTTGCGGATAGTCCTATGATCACAAGTGCACCTCGGACAATGTTCCAAAAGGTCTGGGATCAGCACGTCGTGCATTCTGAACCCGGCCAACAAACGATTCTCTACATCGATCTGCATCTGGTACACGAGGTCACCAGTCCGCAGGCTTTTGAGGGTCTACGACTGGCAAGTCGCAAAGTGCGACGTCCCAACCGAACGGTTGCGACCCCCGATCACAACGTACCGACGACCGATCGCTTGCTTCCTATCGCCGACCCAATTTCCAAACAGCAAGTCGATACGCTTCGACAGAACTGCAAAGAGTTCGGAATCCGGCTTTACGATCTAGACAATATCAAACAGGGCGTCGTCCACATTATTGGCCCCGAGCTTGGGCTTACTCAGCCGGGTATGACCATTGTCTGCGGTGACAGTCATACGGCCACCCATGGCGCCTTCGGGGCACTAGCGTTCGGCATCGGCACAAGCGAAGTCGAGCACGTCCTGGCCAGCCAAACGCTTTTGCAGTCGGCTCCCAAGACTTGCGAACTGCGCGTGGACGGTGAGCTGGCGAAAGGTGTAACAGCAAAAGACTTGATCTTGTATCTGATCGGTCAATTGACGACAGCTGGCGGCACCGGATACGTGCTCGAGTACTCCGGCGAAGTTGTGCGAAATCTAAGCATGGAAGAACGCATGACGGTCTGTAACATGTCGATTGAAGCAGGCGCTCGCGCGGGGATGATCGCTCCGGACCAAACCACATTCGATTACATCAAAGGTCGCGAGTTCGCACCTCAAGGTGCTGAGTTTGACCAACTGGTGGAAGCTTGGAGGAAACTCCCCACGGATGAAGGAGCCAAGTTCGATCGCGTTGAGACTTATCAAGGTGCTGACATTCGACCTCAGGTCACCTGGGGAACGAATCCCGGCCAAGTAATGTCGATCGACG
>CAYQMZ010000343.1:0-8038 GCA_964418725.1 uncultured Pirellulaceae bacterium | reverse complement strand
CGAGTACACTGATGGAGTCTCGGCGGAGCGGCTCGCAACCTGTTTCAGCCGAAGGGAATTGAAGAGTGCATTGCGATGAAGTGCCCGTATTGCGGCGTGGACAACGACAAGGTTATCGACTCGCGTTCGAACAACGACGGGTTCTCAATCCGTAGGCGCCGTGAGTGTCTAGGTTGCCAGCGACGATTCACGACTTACGAGCGCGTCGAACAGTCAAGCATCAAAGTGATCAAGAAGGATGGCGGACGCGAGCCATTCGACCAAGACAAGATTCGCTCTGGCCTGGAAAAGGCATGTTGGAAACGACCTGTCAGTAACGAGCAAATTCGCCAGTTGATCGAAACGGTCGAACGCGAAGTTCACGACAGCTTCGAATCGGAAGTCCCTGCGGACAAGATCGGCGAAATCATCATGCAGCACCTTCGCCATGTCGACCAAGTCGCATACGTTCGATTTGCGAGCGTCTACCGACAATTTGAAGACGTTCATGACTTCGTGGACGAGCTTCAGCCAATGCTTCGGCAGCCCAAGCAACCGCCTAAGTAGCCGCCGCAAATTGCACTTTGCAACGCGCAAACTTGGCGAACTAGACGGATCAGCGGGTCAAACGTAGGCCAATGTCTTTGTTGCTTCTGCAGCGTCCCGGGCCTAGATTGCATGCACATCGAGGATGGCAGGCATTGAAACAATCCAACCCAGCGTTGGTCTACATATCAGATACTTCGCGTAAGTCTCCGTGACGTTGCGTGAAGTCCCACCACATTTCCAAGTGACCGGAACGAGGCGAGGCATGGGAGCAATACCATGCCAACGGTTAACGACTTTGTAGCGGATGTATTTCTGCTACCAGGAGAGGAAAGAGCCACCACTTTTTCGCTGAGACGCGAGGCGATCCGATCGATGGAATCGCTAATGCGCCAGGCGTCTAGCTTTGACGGCGAGTCCAGTGACTTAGCCATCGTCGCCGATTTGATCCAACGTCGACTTACGCCCGTTCAACGCGACAATTGGCTAAGCTCGCCGAACTGGGCCGAAGCCCTCCATGCTATTTCTGCGCACAACCCAGTGCTTCGAAAATGGCATGAGGCAGTGGCAACTCCCAGCATCAACGACGTTGCGCCGCAGGCCGAAGATGACGCGGGCTACTTGGGGCAATTCCTGCTGCCGCTTGTCTTACACGACAGTCCTCAAGTTTGCGGCCGCTTTGCACTGCGTACAGATCTACTGGGCCGTATCGTCTTTCCCGACTCCGACTGGCGAATCGAGTTGCGTGAGCAAAGCAGTCAACCGCCCGCAGCGAGTAGCATGACTTCTGCCGAAACAACCGACGACGCACATTCTGGCTCGTCGCAACGGATTCTCGCCAGAGAACTGATTCTGCTTTACCTAGATCCTCTGAACGCGTGCTTCTATCGAGAGGACGGATCTCAACCGTGCTTCAGTATGCCTCGCACCTGTCTGATGCGACTGTTGGCGAACCAAGCCAACGGCATCGCCTATGACGTGCATCAGTCCGACACGACGGGGGTGTCGCTGTCACGCATGTCACGATTCGATTCCACCCCAGTTCGTTATGAGCCCGCTTACTTCATCGGCGAAACACCCGAAGAGTCCGCGGCGCTGACAGGTGGAGTCATTGACGACATTTTGCACACGATCGCTCAATTCGCGCCGGAGCTACACAACGAGTTCTGCACCTACGTGCACGCAATACGCGGCTATGGAATTCCGCCGTTGAACGGCCAGTTGATCGGTTCTTTTTCGGATCCGACCCAACCGGGCGTGATGAGCTTGAACGTCACTTTCGAGGAACAGCAGCCGTTGCTCGAACCGCATTGCTTTACGTGGTTCGGGCATGAACTGGCCCACACAAGAAGTTATCTAGTGGATACAGTTGCTCACCAATCGGAGATGGCATTCGTTCGAAACCGGCGAGAGTTAACGCCCAAGATTTCACGGTACGACCGAAGCTTTCCCATCCGGACGCTCGTGCAGATTCCGTACGTCCACATGTACGAGTGGGATCTCTTGATGGACGCCTACCAGAGCGGCTACTTCCACTCGGCGACCGTGGAGGGAGCCGACCCAAATGCGATTGTTGAAGAGATTCGCGAGGAAATCGCGGACGGATTTCAATTCATCGAGCGCTATGCTGATCTGACTGAACTTGGGCAAAATGCCCTTGAACACCAGAAGGAGCTCTATCGCGATTGCAAACGACGTTGGAGCCGGATTGGTTGCGGCCGAGTCTTTTTTGGTTAAGACCGTCGTCGACTATGCGCTCGACGCGGTCAGGTCTTCCGTCAGCTTTTGAACGGCAGCAACCAACATGGCAGGCTTGAAGGGTTTCACGATCCAACCACACGCACCGGCCTTCTTCGCCTTCGTGATGAGTTCGCGAGCACCCTCGGTCGTCAGCATGATGATTGGCACGCTTGCAAAAACGGGATCAGCTTTGATCTCTTGGACCAACTCAATGCCGTCCTTGTTAGGCATGTTGACATCGCAGATGACGCAATCAACACCGCCCGCTTTGATTTTGTTAACGCCTTCGACTCCATCAACTGCTTCCGACACGCCCATCCCGGCATCTTGCAACGTCGCCGAAACATATTGACGGATGGTCGCCGAATCATCGACAACAAGTACGTTGATACTCATAGTAATTCCCTCTCTGTCCGAGACGCGACGCCAGCATTGCGACGCGTCTAGTTCACCTATCTTCAAACGTAGTGTGTGGAATTAATCTCGCGTCTCGATTTACGTTCGAGACTTCCCTTTTAGGATTTTGCCTCAAAAGAGACAAACATCTCCGTCATCAGCAGCAGCAACTTGTGGATCAAATTGCCAACTACCAATCGGATTCAACGTGTACTCCAGCCCAACAATGAGCCAACCCGAAGTGTCCGTTCGAACGCCAAATATCATTTGCTGAAAACTGCTATCCGCTGGAAGTTTCAATCCAGTCGAGAGCTCGGGTAAACCAAGACAACATTCAACGCGATACCCACTCAGCGAGTTCTTCAAGCTCCCCATCAGCAAATTCGCCAACTCACCGATCCAGTCTTCGGCTCCCGAAATCGGAAACGGGCAAAACTCTTTCACGCTGGCCGGCGATCCGGTAACGAACAGTTCGCTACATAGCTCGTCACCATCCAGCCGAATGAACGAGTTCAGCAACGTCGCGTTCACATCGTCGTTGTCCCCTACATTCAATCGTTCCTCGACTTCAATCGAGGCTAGTTTGCAAACTTCAACGCTCGCCTGCGTCTGGTACCCCAGTACTTGTTGGACCACGGCAGAAAACTCACGATCAAGTACATCGAGTGCTTGATCGACCAACGAACTTTCCGTTGCTACGTCTCCCGTTGCTTCATTGGGTGCTAATTTGGTCACGCTCATTCACCTTGATTACGCCGCCACGATTGACTCTAGGTCCGCATCGATGCCGTGTGTCGACAACAGTTTGAAGACATCTGGGGCCATGGACGAAACAGGGAACACGAATCGAAACTCGGTACCCTGCCCTAACTGACTGTGAACCTCGATCGTCCCTTTTAGCTCTTCGCATTCCTGTCGAAGTGCTCCCATGCCGATACCACGTCCACTTGTTTCCGATACAGCAGTTGTTGTGCTCAACCCATCTGCAAACAGAGCTTCCACAAGGTCCTCATGTTTTGCAGTGGGTAAGTCCATGGCTTCTGCCGCCTTGGTCACTAAATCCCAGTCGATGCCTCGACCATTGTCAGAAATCGTCACCATGAAGCGACCGTCTGCGCAAGTCGTAGTAAGTAGTAATCGTCCAGGTCCTTTTTTTCTTGCCATCTGGCGTTCTTCAACCGACTCCAAACCGTGGTCTACCGCATTGCGGATCACGTGGATGAGGTTGCCCCAGAATCGCTTCCAATTGTCCGATTCCGTACGTAAACCATTGGCCTCAACTTGTATTTCGATTTCGCCTTTCCCTAGGCGTTTCGCTATTTCTTGTGCCTGATTCGAAATCCGACGCAAACGGTATTCTGTCGGATCCAATTTCCAGGCAGCCACTTTGGGCGCCAGAATCTCGGGTGGCTCACGATTCAACAGTCCAAGCAGCACTTCGTTGTATTGTTCGTTGGAGAGCCGATATTCGTTGGCTTCTTCACTAACCAACCGCCTCAGACGACCGCGAGCCGAAGCCCAACGTCCGAATAGCTCGGTCCACAAAACACCGGCGGGGACGGATTCAGTTTGAGAGATTTCGTCTTCCAGGGCGTGACACGCCTCCGCAATCCGCGTCAGCCCGAAGACAGACGCATTGCCTTTCAGCGTGTGCAACCGCCGCTTCAGCAACACCAGATCCTCGCGAGGTTCGTTTCGCAGCGCATCCATGACCTCGGATGCCTCGCGGAAGAACTCCAGGAACCCGTTTCTGTCTCTGGTGATGCGTTGGAACATCGCGAGCAGCTCACGACTCTCGCTTTCAATTTTCTGTCGCTCAACTTCGGCCGTCACATCCGCGACAACAACTGTCAGATGCGTGATCTTTCCGTCATGCTCGACCGGGCAATACTTCAATGACAAGTGGCGTCCATGTGCAATTAATGACTTGGGCAATTGATCCAGAGTCACGTCGATCGGCAGCGGCCCATCAAAGACTTCAAGCAGCGCCAACTCGAACCAGTCGGCAACCTTTTCTTCATGCCGGGCCATTACGATCGCCAACGTATCATCGGGCAACAGCGGGCCGATCAGTGTTTCAGCTGCGGCTGATCGCTCGTTGTGAATTCGACCTTTCTTGTCGATGGTCAAGAAGCCTTCCTCAACCGAATTCAGGATCATTCGCATATCTTGATTGCGTTCTTCGACTTCGGCAGTGCGTGCATCAACGATCTTCTCAAGACCAATGATGTTGTCAAAGAAGGTTCGGGCCATGAACACGCTTGAAATTGCGCCCAGCACTGCGTACAGAATGTGCACCGACAAGACTAGCGGCGACACTTCATAGTTAAAGGCACTCGACGGCAGCACCCAGTACAAGCCCACATGGTGAATCGCGAGCGCCGCAGCCGCCACAATGATGACCAGCGGATTCCCAAAAATCGAAAGGATTGCGAGGCCGATGAAGAAGTAAAAGTGCATTTCGATTTGCACGGGGCCCTGCGCAAAATGCACCAGCAGCCCGCACATGTACACCATCGTAAAACCTTGCACGCACGAAACCGCTCGTTTGCATTTCAAGCAACGCAACGCCAATAGCGGTCCGGACATCCCAGCCGCGGAAAGCATCGTCGCGAGCCATGGATTCGTTTGATTGAAGTAGGCAATTGCGATGATCACCGGCATATGCAACGCAAAGAACGACGTCGCAATGCGGTTCATCTTGGCAAGATACTGCTCCTCAAATTCCGTAATCTCGGCAGGCAACAGCAGGTAGTTGCGTACGCTGTGGAACAAGGACGTCA
Organism: uncultured Pirellulaceae bacterium; assembly: GCA_964418725.1. Lineage (GTDB taxonomy): Bacteria > Planctomycetota > Planctomycetia > Pirellulales > Pirellulaceae > CAYNJG01. Next base: position 2,594 of record CAYQMZ010000343.1, on the reverse strand, counting down.
GCAACTTGGGCCACGCCCCGTCTGGTTTCGCTCGGTTACTGTTCTTCATGATGCTCATCAAATCAGTATTTCAAGCGAAAGGGATCCACGAGAGCCTGCAGCTCTCTTGAGACAGCACATCCGTAAACAGGAAGATCCTCAGCGACTCGACCGTCCATTAAAGCCAATAAAATGGCTTCGTCCTGAATCACGGGGCCTTGCTTTCTAGTCGTATAGCCACCCGAATACAGGATCTTCGCGTCACGATCGGTGACGACCAACAACGGCGCCGATTCGACGCCATATTTGGTATTCAATTCTGGGGGCGTGACGACATCTAACTTGTATCCACAGGCGGAAGCGTTCGCGACGACTTCCGCGTTGTCACCGATCAGAACGATTTTCTCATTGATGCCACGCAGCGTTGGGCGTGCCAACAGTCGCTTCAAAATCCGCTGGGAACAAGGACACTCGCCGTACAGAAAGTGATAGGCAGTAAGGTTCCCGGCATCACTGACTTCAGGTTCAGCGGTTTCAGAATTTGCAGTTTCAGAATTTGCGGTTTCACCTGACGATTGCTGTCCAATCGCCAATTGATCTCCAATCTCCGGATGAGGCAGCGTAACCCAATGCCCTACCATCAACGAAGCAATCACTACGGAGAGGATCGTCGCCCAAAGCATTAGCGCAACGCCACCGGCAACAGACTTCCATTGCAGTCGACGTTCGGTTGCTAATTTGGGTCCCGCGTTCATCTTCGACGCATCCATCTCTTTTAGACAACGCACGGGAACGCCTTGTCCGCCACACATGAAACAGCGAGCCTGCAGCTCGCGAGATGCGTCGACGATCGAACAATTGTCAACCATCAACAGCACCACCCGTACCACAAGGGTGGTACGCAATCGCCACAGCCGCAAACCAAGTTAGGGATTACGAGATGGCTTAGCGGTGCATCTGCGGTTCTTCGGACAGATACCTACACGTCTGCGGCAAACCGGCATCTAATAGTGCAGAGGTGGGGTTAGCTTAAAGTGTGCTCACGTGCACACCTCGGCAATGAAGCTTACGAATAAACGAATCAAGCGAGTGTCCTTTGCGGCTTTCAGAAATCCTTGCCAACTACGCCGACGTGTACCAACCAACGAAGGTACAGGAGCTTGGAAATGCCGGCGGCTTTAGCGGAGCAAACTTGTGGCGTTTGTCGACCGCTGCAGGGGAGCATTGCCTTAGGCGGTGGCCAAAACAGCACCCGACGACGGATCGCCTGAAGTTCATTCACCAAGTGTTGTTACGGACCGACCAACACGGATGCGACTTCGTCCCAACCCCCATACGCAGTCTCTCTGGAAATACGTTCGTTACGGGCGATGACGGTCGACATTGGGAGCTAACCGCTTGGATGCCAGGCGAGCCGCTACTGTCTGGCTCTCACCTTTCCACGGTTGCTGCTACCGAAGGCAAAACACCATCGCTGACGCGCCTTCAAAATGCCATGACTTGCCTTGCCCAATTCCACTGCGGCGCAGCCGTCGATGGCCTTACGTCAACCGACCAATCGCCCGGCTTGCAACATCGACTCCGATTTGCCAATGAGTTATGCAACGGTCAGCTTGCGGAGCTGCAGCGTCGTCTTGAGGGTCCGGCACGTTGGCCGTTTCATGATCGCTTGCTCACCATCTTTCGTCTGGCCGCGCCGCGAGTCGCCGGACTGTCTAGCCTTCTTACTGAACTGGCCAATCAACGATTGCCTCTGCAGCCTTGCATTCGAGACATTTGGAGTGACCACGTTCTCTTTGTAGGAGAGTCAGTCACGGGGATTGTCGACTTCGGCGCCATGCAGACCGAATGCGTCGCGGCGGATATTGCGAGACTGTTGGGCAGCGTCGTCCCGCACTTCGTCGCCCTGCATGGTGGCGAGCCGAAAACCTTCGCATCGGTATGGTCCGCAGGCATTGATGCCTACCGCCAAATACGTCCGCTCACAGATTTAGAAGGACGAGCAATCTCCTGCTTTCACCAAAGCACCACGGTGCTGGCCGGATTTAATTGGATTCGCTGGCTCGTGGTTGAAGGTAAGCAGTTTGGGAATGGCGTCGAGCAGCGACTTGACGCTATCATCGACGGCTTACGTTCGACACTGTAAATCAACGCGATGTAGGCGAAATCGGCTAAGCATTGGCCCCACCCAGACTTCGGTCGCATCCGCGCAGGCAACATGGCCAAATTACCAAGAACAAAAGCCATGCCGCTTGCGTTAATGTCAATGTGCCGGAAAATCTTACCGATGTAAGGTTCCATCGCCTGCGTCGTCCTGTTTCGGTGCGATCGCATACCACTGCCTAGTGACTCAACGAGCCACAGCAATGGCGTTCAGTAAAAGGTGCTTTTCATGCTATTTCGACTGCATTCCGCCAACCATCAACGGCCGCGTGTGACTACGTGCGTCATTACGTGGTATGCCGCAATCTTGACCGCTATTGGATTGGTGATTGCGTCGGCGGCCAGTCCAGCTCTTGGTCAATTTGAAGGCTTTCAGATATCACCGGAGCTCAGCCGCTTCAACACAGGGCCGCCGGATCCTCAACTGAACTGGTCAGCACAAGTTCGCATGG
>CAYQMZ010000342.1:0-8046 GCA_964418725.1 uncultured Pirellulaceae bacterium | reverse complement strand
GTATCGAACTGGATTCGAAGAAACTGCTGCAACAGCTGGCTAGGCACCGGTTCGTTCGGATCGTTCACGCCGACTGCCGAAAGCGTGTTTGGCGTTTGCACCGCGTAGTAACTGTCTTGATCACTTGTCCCACATCAGCAGTCCCGTGACACCCGCAAACGCGACGCATGCGCCGGCAATCGCCAGTATCGTCACTGGTCGTCGATAGAAGAACCAAACGACAGGAATCACGAACAAGGGAGTCGTGGAGGTCAGCGTCGCTGCGATGCCAGTTGGACAGTGTTTGTAGGCCAGCAACATCAGCCACACGCCGACAACGGTTCCAATGATCGTGGCCGTGATCAGGTTTCGTACTGCCGTTTTATCGGCGAACAGTCGGAACATCTCTGGGAATTGGCCAAGCGTCAGGCTGATGATGACGCCGAATCCGCTGGCAGTGATCAGGCGAATGAAGGTCGCTTCGACGGAGTCCACCGACGTCGTGCCCCGCTTAAGGATGACGGCTCCAATGGCCATGGTGGCGATTCCGAGCAAAGCGCAAACGATACCCCAACGCTGGGAGCCCGGACGGACTTCTTGTTCGACGCCTCGTTCAGCTCGTTCACGCATTACGATCGCAATGCCAACCATCGTGATGCCAATCCATAACCAAGAACTTGCGGAGAGATGATCCTGCAACCACCACTGCCCCAGCAGAGCAGTGGCGGGCGGCGTTAAGAGCGTAAGCGTCAGTCCACGTCGGGGACCCAAGATCTGGATGCTTCGAAAGTAAGCAATGTCGGCAAGGCAAAGGCCGATCACGCCGCTAAGACCAATGTCGAGCCATTCGCCCAGGCTTGCTTGAAACATGGGCCTTCCTTGAAAGCGTGACGTGACAATCAACGAGAGAAAAACCAACAGCGCTGCAAGTGAGTTCTTGAAGGTCGTCATCGCCCCGGCGCCCAACGGGACTCGCACGTAGTAGACGCTGGCTACAGCCCAGCATGCCGCAGCGGTAAGTCCGGCCACGGCCCCCAGTGTTTGTCCCTCAAGCATTCCAGGCATCGACTCGCATATCTTCGGGGAAGTGTCAAGCGGCGACCAAGGTTGGGCCGTAAGAGGAGTAACCGTAACGGTCGGAGGAGATTAGGACGAGCCCCAAGACTCAAGCACCAAGGCCCATTCCAGCAGACCCATTCCCGGAACTCATCGTCGCAGGCCCGTTGCCCACGGACGTTCAGGAACGATCGCGGATGCTGCCAAGCCAATTTGTCCGAGATTTGCAACCGCTTTTCGACCTACCCAGAGAAGCCGTATACTAGTGAGCTTTCACTCAGCTCAATGGATCCATCTACATGAGTGCAGCATCGCTAAGTGAGCCCGCCACCAGCGTAACGGACGAACGCGTCTTAGTTCTCGATTTTGGCTCGCAGTACGCCCAACTGATCGCGCGACGTGTTCGCGAGCAAAACGTGTATTGCGAAATCGTGCGACACGATATTACGGTCGAACAGATCAGGAATCACGCCCCCAACGGTTTGATTCTGTCCGGTGGTCCGTCCAGTGTCTACGACGATGGTGCTCCTCAGTGTGATGAACGCATCTTCGAAATGGGAATTCCCATTTTGGGGATTTGCTATGGGATGCAGTTAGCTTGCAAGGTACTTGGCAGCGAAGTTCGTGGTGCGAAGTCGCGTGAGTACGGGCGGGCGGAATGCGAGGTTCGCGATGAATCTGGTCTATTCGCCGAAGTTCCAAAGAACTCGCAAGTTTGGATGAGCCACGGAGACCAGGTGGCCGATTTGGCGGCCGACTTCGACACGTTGGCAGCCACGGACACTTGTCCCTTCGCGGCGGTCAAGCATAAGTCGCTGCCTTTCTATGGGCTGCAGTTCCATCCTGAAGTCACGCACACCACGGCTGGGAAAACCGTGTTGCGCAACTTTGTACAAAGCGTATGCAAATGTCGCGGGCTTTGGAGCATGGCCGACTTCGCTCGTGAGGCGATTGAAACGATCAAGCAGCAGGTCGGTGACAAACGCGTTATCTGCGGACTCTCTGGAGGCGTCGATTCGTCCGTAACGGCTGCCTTGTTGTATCGTGCGATTGGTGACCAGCTTTCGTGCATTCTGGTTGATAACGGACTGTTGCGTTCGAATGAACGCGAGTGGGTGGTCGAACAATTCGGCGATCACTTTAAGACAGACTTGCATGTTGTCGACGGAGAGAGCCATTTCCTCTCGACACTTGCAGGGATCACGGAACCACAAGAGAAACGGCGACGCATTGGGCACGCATTTATTGAGTGTTTCAAACAAGAGGCGAATGATATCGACGATGCACATTTCTTGGCTCAAGGAACACTGTATCCAGATGTTATCGAAAGCGGAGCAGCTCCGGACGGTCCGGCCGCAACTATCAAACTCCACCACAACGTGGGCGGTTTGCCGGAAGAACTCGGGTTTGAACTGATCGAACCATTGCGAGACCTATTCAAGGATGAAGTTCGTGCGTTGGGAGTCGAACTGGGACTACCGGAAGATCTTGTTTGGCGTCATCCGTTCCCTGGTCCCGGGTTGGCAGTCCGCTGTCTAGGTGAGGTGAAACGCGATCGCCTAGATGTGTTGCGTGCGGCCGACGAAATTGTGGTCGGTGAAATCAAAGAAGCTGGTCTTTACCGAGACACTGCGCAGGCCTTCGCCGTTCTGCTGCCCGTTCAGAGTGTGGGCGTAATGGGCGACGCGAGGACCTATGAGAACGCGATCGTCATTCGCTGCGTTAATTCGGATGACTTTATGACCGCAGATTGGACGCACTTGCCGTACGACCTGTTGGGACGCATGTCGACGCGTATCATCAACGAGGTCAAAGGCGTGAATCGAGTGGCCTATGACATCAGCAGCAAACCGCCTGCGACGATCGAGTGGGAGTAGATGTCGCAGCTATGTCGCACGATTTCTCTCAGTCTTACTTCGACTTGCCCCATACAGTAACGGCGGATGAGATTGACGCTCAGCAGCACGTCCACAATCTGCGTTATCTTCAGTGGACGCTCTGGGCGGCTGGTGAGCACACGAAGGCACTTGGTTGGGATGCGGAGGACCAGTTGGCCAAGGGCGTCGGCTGGGTCGTGCGTGAGCATCAGATCGAATTCCGCGTAGCGGCGCTCGCCGGTGACGAGATCATCATTCGAACCTGGGTTCACGACCTTCAGCGTTTCGCTTCGCGACGGAAGTTTGTCATTTGTCGACCTTCCGATCAGTCAATTTTGGCGCGAGGCATGACTCGTTGGGTATTCGTTGATCTGGTGAACCATCGGGTGCTCAAGATTCCCGATGACGCGGCGAGCCGGCTGACTGTGCTCGAACAGAATCCGCCTCTGCCTTGGGCTGTCTAGATAGAGGGCTGGCTAGGTAGATTCGACCTTGGCAACCGCAGCAATAAAAAAAGAGCTGCGGTTGTTGGGGGGCAACCGCAGCTCTTGGTGGGGATGATGCGTTTTGAAGCTCAATCTTGCGGGGGAGCTTGGACCTATGCTCGTAGATTGAGTTCGCAACGCGGCGGGACACACATCCGTGTGCACCTGTAGCATCGTCAGAGGTGTCACGAGGTGACCAAGAATTTCAGTACCCGTCGTACATCGGGTGCATTCGACACATGCGGAGTAAGCGTTACAGCTTTCGGATTTCACAGGGTCGAGCGACCCGGTTGGTAAGCTGTATCGGTGCTGCCGGTTGACGGTGGCATCGCCCTGAGGCAACCCGAAAACGACGGAATCTGGTTGATGCCGAATTCCGGTCACGAGGCGTTGATATCGCCTGGATGCTGATCGGACGGCGGCGAAGTGCGATTGAATTGACGACGGACAACCCAAGTACGGACGGTTTATTCGTTCTGCCCGCGACCGGCGAGTCGTGTATTGGTTTTGGTACAGAAGGCGTAGCTGAGTGAATTCTTTTTCCATATCCGCAAGGTCTGGCTGACCGACGTGCAAAAGCGAAACGCGGAATTGGCAAAGCTGATAGCATGTTGGATTGCCAAATGACTGACGCTCAGACCAGTACGCATTGCGTGCAGGTGTGCTAGCTGGATGCCGACCTCACCCGTTCGGCGATTTCCCTGGATTCACGTGAAATGACCGCTTCAACGAAATCGAATGACAATGACCGTCTTGAACGCCTCCAAAAGGTGCTGGCGGCCCGCGGGGTCGGCAGTCGCCGGCAATGTGAGGAATTGATCTTAGAAGGTCGCGTAGATGTCGACCGCGAGGTGGTGACGACGCTGGGAACCAGAGTTGATCCCGACAACCAACTGATTCGCGTCGACGGTGTTCCGCTGAAGAAGCGTCGGCGGAAGTACTTTGCCGTCCATAAACCGCCTGGCGTCGTTTCGACATCCTACGACCAGTCGGGCCGCACTCGCGTCATCGATCTGGTGGACTCGTCCGACCGAGTCTTTACCATCGGTCGGTTGGACAAGGAAAGTTCCGGGCTGATTTTGGTGACAAGCGACGGTGAGTTGGCGAATCGGTTGACTCATCCCCGCTATCAAGTTCCTAAGACGTATCACGTTACGGTTGCTGGCACGCCGTCAGCAGAAGTCTTGCAGAAGCTGAAGCGAGGCGTTGTGCTGTCGGATGGCCGGGTCCGTCCGGATGCCATCAAGATCAAGAAACGCCTGAAGCAATCTTCCATCCTTGAGATTGTGTTGACGGAGGGGCGTAATCGTGAAATCCGCCGCATGCTGGCGCGGTTCGATCACAAGGTTCTGAACTTACATCGAGTTGCCATTGGGCCGATTCGACTTGGTGAGCTTCCCAAGTCCGCTCATCGCGAGTTGACTCGAGAAGAGACCCGCAAGCTGCAAGATTTCAGTAGCAGCCAGAAGCCCACAAAAAAACGACGTCGCCCCGGTAAACGAGGTGGAGCGAAGACGGCCAACTCGAAGTTCGGAGGGCCCCGAACAGGTAAGAAGAAAGCCAAACGCGGCTCAAAGCCGGGAGCTGACTTTGGACAGAAGATGGGTGCTGTCCTCGGAGGCGACCCAGGGGCCGCCAAGAAACCATCGGGGCGCCCCAACCGACGGCAGCGTGGGTAAAAAGCAGCGTAAGTGGAACAGTTCGGCCGTGGGTAGTCCGGCTGACGAACAGCTCCCTACCTTCCGGCCGTTGTCCGCAATTCCCGCGCGGCCCGTGTGTCTTTAAAATGAACGCAGAGTAACGCACAAAGTCTGGTAGACCGAAGCATGGCCGCATTGCAATCCACCGAATCTGACAATCCGCTTCGGGCGAAGTACTACGCTGATACCGTCGGGCAGTACGACGTTCAGCTTCAAGCTCGGGAAGAATTGGCCAAAGACACCTACCTGATTCGATTTCGCTGTCCCGAACTCGCTGCACGTATGATGCCCGGGCAGTTCTTAATGGTGCGGTCGAAACGTACAAGCGACGCGTTGCTCGGACGTGCATTCGCTCTCTACGACGTGATTCGGAACGAAGACGGCACGCCAGAGTCTGTCGATATCGTGTTTCACATTGTCGGAAAGATGACTCAATTCCTGGCCGTCGAACCACTGGGAACGCCATTGGTCGTTTGGGGCCCGCTAGGTAATGGGTTCGACATTGCCCCACGGGAATCGCGGACGCACTTGGTGATGGTTGCTGGTGGTATCGGGCAAACGCCATTCCTGACGCTTGCCAAAGAATGTCTTGGGCGAGAACAGTACGGTGGCCGAAAGACCAGCAGTATGAGCCAGGTTTCTCTCTGCTATGGAGCTCGAAGTCAGGAGTATCTGGCGGGGCTTCAGGACTTTCGCGACGCGGGAGTCAACGTGCACGTGGCCACCGACGACGGATCCGAGGGGCACCATGGTTTGGTGACCGAGCTACTCGATTCGGTCGTAAAGAGCTCTGATCAACAGACGTTACGAGTCGTGTGCTGCGGCCCCGAGCCAATGATGCAAGCAGTTTCTGAGGTCGCGCAAAAGTACGATCTTCCTTGTGAAGTCTCTTTAGAAACGCCAATGGCCTGCGGTCTAGGCATTTGCTTCAGTTGTGTTACGCAAGTTAAACAGCCTGACGGAAGTTGGGACTTTAAAAGAACATGTGTCGACGGACCCGTGTTCGATGCTCAGCAGATCGTCTGGTAGCTTTCGGCTTACCACGTTCAATCGAGACGAATTGCTTGACGTGCCGGGGGCTGAGATTTCTACTGTGTGCCCGAAAGTAGTACGAAGTCTTTTCACTGAGCTAACTCGTTAGAACGCGAGGACGTATTTACGTCCGAAGGTTTTGACGGACACGCGACATATCCGAAATGTCGTAGTACGATAAACGGACATTCCTCTAGAAGAACAAGCTAATGAAGATGCGTCACATTCGAATGTCTCGCAACGCGATGGCCGCGTTGTTTCTTCTGATCGCCACCAGCGCGTACGGTCAACTTCAGACGTCTGATCAGATTTTCATTCAAACCTTGCCCCAATTTGAACGTTCGGTTGCAGATCAATTCCGAAACGAAATTCCGGATGGGCAAGCTTCCTTCGGTGGCGGTATCGTCGGCCAAGTTGGCGACGATGGGCTAATATCAATCTTCGGTTCCGGCCAGGCACTTGTCGGCGTGGAATTCATCTCGGAGAGTGGGCTTCTTGTTCCCGTCCCCAGCGGTCCAGACGGAATAACAGATGCTTCGCCATTTCAGTTGCTGCTATCTAATACGCAGAATCAAGTAACGTACGGAACGTTGGGCGACGCCGTGATCATCGACGGTGGCGTAAAGCTTGGCGTGGGATACACAGGGCAAAACCCGCTCGAGGACATCTCGGCTCAGTGGGGCCGCGATACCGATGCGATTGGCTTCCCCGTTGGCCGACAAGGCGAGTCCTTCACAACACCGTTCAACTTGGGACCTGACGGCGCTCCTGTTAACTACTCTCAGGCCGTATTTATGGCCACAATCGAAGCCGGCAGTGCCACTGGCTCGCCAGCTGATACGCCCGCTGATCGCGTCGATCCGAATGATGGATCCGCCATGTTCCCCGGTGTTGGTAGCCTAGAGGTCGTGCATCCCACCCTGGGAAGCTTCGTTTGCACCGGTACCGTCATTGACGACACGCACGTGCTGACCGCGGCGCATTGTTTTGACTACGATGCGGACGGGTTGGCTGATACTGACATCACAGTTGATAGCAAGTTTTACTTGAACGACGGTGGTTCGCCGTCCGCCACGATTGGCATCAGTGCGGTCGATATTCACCCGGACTTCGGTGGCTTCACGGCCAGCGGAGCAAACGACGACCTGGCCGTTGTGACTTTAGATTCCGTTGTTCCTCCTGGTACGACGAAGTACTCGTTGCGTAACACGGGAATCAGTTCGGGCGAGATCGTTGAAATGGTGGGCTACGGTGTTTCCGGTCAAGGTGACGTCGGTGGTTTTGAAATTCTTCCCGATTTGTCCGTAAAACGTTCCGGCAAGAATACCGCGGATCTATTCGTCGAAGATGACGAGGGCTCCGGTGATCTCGAGATCTTCATCTATGACTTTGATGGCCCAACCGGTGACGGTTTCCTCGGTGGTGGCACGCTTGGCAACGATGTAGAAACTGTCGTGCGAGGCGGCGACTCGGGTGGCCCAACGTTTGTTGACGAAGGTGGTATGAAAGTCATCGCCGGCGTCAACACTTTCGAATTCGTTCTGGAGCCGACAACTCCCGGCACCGGAGAGTTTGGCGTGCTAGGCGGAGGTGTCGTCATCGGCGAAGCCCAATTCGACTGGATCTCATCGGTTGCGACCGGCGCCACGCTAGTACCAGAACCTGCATCATTCACACTGGTGATGACCGTGCTGTCGGCGATGACTTGGGTGCGTCGCCGACGCCGATAAGGTCGGTCGGAATGAGCCGGGTAGGCCGGCTAAGCAACACGACTGAAGTTGATGTACGAGTAAGCGGCGAGCAATCAAGCTCGCCGTTTTCTTTTGACGCAGTTTCAGTGTGCCCTACTCGTCCATGAGTTTGATCTGCGGAGGGTGAGCTAGGTCGTGCCACATGCGTTCCGCCAATTCTGAATCC
>CAYQMZ010000341.1:0-8048 GCA_964418725.1 uncultured Pirellulaceae bacterium | reverse complement strand
TGCAGGCCAAGCTCACTTTGCCTCGCAAAATAATCGTGATTGGTATGCGTCGACGACGACTCTGGATTGGCGTATTCTGCGGCGTAGTGGGCGTCGCTCTGATATTCCACGAATCCCTATTACAGCTCGCCGCCTACCCTCTGGTCTGTTCTGACCGCCCAAGCGAGCTGGCAACCCACGTTTTGATGCTGCGTTCAGCCAAAACGTCTCCAGATGCCTTCGAATACGCGACCAGTTTCGCGACAGCCTCTCCCGACAACCGCATACTCGTGCTTCGAGATTACATTCGACGTTCCGAGGCGATGGGATCGACCGCATCGTTCGTGGACGAAACGGTCGACATGCTCAACGAAAATGGAGTCCCCCGAGAGCAAATCGAAGTAATCGGTGATGGTCACGTCATGGTGATGAAGGAGCAACTTCGCTACGCGGCGGATTGGCTCAAGGCGCAACCTGAAGAACTCCATCTACACATCGCCACGAAGCGATTCGAATGCGGATTCGTCCGAGCGATCGCCGGTGACGTAATTAGCGAGGACCTTCGTCCGCGAATACACATTTTGGGCTTCAAACGCGGTGGAGTCGACCAGTCGAATTGGTGGCATAGCGGCAAAGGTGTGAAATGGTTCTTGCGCGCATACCTGCGTCTCATCCACCTACATGTGTTTGGCAATAACCGTCCCGAGATCGATTGGGATCCAGACGAATTTGAGCGTAACTTGCAAGAGAGGCCACCCAATGCAATGGCCGCATAGACTCCGCAAGCGAACAGTCGTGCTGGCTTTGGCACTATTCGTTTTTGCTGTCGTCCTCCTGCATAGGCAACTGCTGCCACTTGCCCTGCACTGGCTGGACGTCGGCGAGGCCCCGCGGAAAACAGACGCCGTCTATGTGATGCTTGGGGAGACCGACGTCCGCCCATTCATCGGCGCTGCGTTAGTGAAAGCGGGCTATGCGAAAGAGGTCGTCTTTGCAAAGTTCGAACCGGTTGGACTGACTCGGCAGCAACGCCCCGAGCATCTCGTCTACCGCGACATCATGATCAAACGAGGCGTCCCTGAATCGAGCATTCGGATTCTCGACCACGCGGTCGTCAACACGTTTACGGAAACCGAGGCCATCGGGTCCTACATTCGTGAGAATCCCGAAGCGACGTTAACCGTGGTAACGAACCACTACCACACGCGCAGGACACGATGGAGCGTTCGCCATCACTTGGGCGATCAGGCTCGTCGAGTGCACTATGTCTCTGCTCCGCACGACGACTTTGGCCACAACGATTGGTGGCTTCACATGCGTGGCTTCGATTACGTCATGATCGAGTGCATCAAGTTGACGGCTTACTTTCTGCTTTTCGGAAACGGTCTTCTCTACGTTTGCCTTGGCGTCTTCAGTCTAGTTGCAACGTGGCTTTGGCGTCGACACCGGCTGCGCACAACTATTCGCTAGGCTAATGCCGGGAGACTTGGAACGACCACCTGCGTCGCCAAGATCATCACAACCTCGATTAGCGCTGAGGTTGTTCTCGTTTGACGAGATTCAACAATCGAAGCTCTGCTCTCGCGGGCTTCCCACTCCGCAGCGCAGCCTCCGCGACGCGCAACGCAAGCGCGCAAACTGAGCAGGGCTTTAGGCGAATTCTCGCGAAGCACTCGTTTTCCTCGCAATTCCGCTGTTGGCACGCCGCTTGCTTACCGTCGCGGCAGGCGGACTGAAACGCACAACTAACGTGGTTGCTGCGAAGGTATCCCTCTCCGACTCAAGGAACACACGTGAAGAATTCTGGTCTGCACCAAACCGCATGGAATCGCATCATTTCCGCCCGTTGGTGTTGGCCTGTCGTAATCGCGATAGGCTTGTACGCATTCCAAGGTTGCTCGTCTAACTCAACTTCTAGTTTCGATGGCATTGATGTCGACGACTTACTCGCCGAGATCGAAGAAGCGGACGCAAGTGCCGCGACAGTAACAACTCCTACCGGCTCGGGCACGGAAAAGCCCGCTGAACCAGCAAAGCCAACTGGTGAAAAGAAGCTTCTCGACCTCGAGAAAGACACGCTAAAGTTCGGCTTTATCAAGCTTACCGACTGCGCCCCACTCGTGATTGCGAAAGAGAAAGGATTCTTCGCAGAGGAGGGACTGCAAGTCGACGTTGAGGCGCAGCCAAACTGGAAAACGCTGCTCGACCGTGTGATCAACGGCGAACTTGACGGCTCACACATGCTGTCGGGACAGCCCATCGCGGCCACCATTGGCTTCGGCACGAAAGCGCACATCATCACCGCGTTCACAATGGACTTGAACGGTAACGGCATCACGGTTTCGAACGCTGTCTGGGAGCAGATGCAAGCGAACGATCCCAAACTGAAGAGCCCAACGCCTCCCCATCCAATCACAGCTGACTCGCTGAAGCCGATCGTGGAATCGAAGAAGGCCGATGGGCAGTTGATGAAGATGGGAATGGTATTCCCAGTATCAACCCACAACTACGAAATCCGCTACTGGCTGGCTGCATCGGGTATCCACCCAGGTATGTACACCGAGAGCGACAAGATTGGTGAAACCAACGCGGACGTCCTGCTTTCCGTGACTCCACCGCCGATGATGCCAACGGTTCTCGAAGCCGGCAACATCGAAGGCTACTGCGTGGGCGAGCCTTGGAACCAACAGGCCGTCGCCAAAGGGATCGGTGTTCCCGTTACGACGAACTATGACGTTTGGAAGAACAATCCCGAGAAAGTCTTCGGCGTAACGAAGTCGTGGGCGGACGAAAATCCAAATACTCACCTCGCCGTCGTAAAGGCACTGATTCGAGCGGGCAAGTGGCTGGACCAAACCGACGCATCTGGAAAACTCGTCAATCGCGAAGAAGCCGTTCGTATCCTCTCCCAGGAAAACTATGTCGGTGCTGATTACGACGTAATCAAGAACTCCATGACTGGCTTCTTCTTCTTCCAGAAGACAGACAAGCGTCCGATGCCTGACTTCAACGTGTTCTTCAAGTACCACTGCACGTACCCCTGGTACAGCGATGGGGTTTGGTTCCTGACGCAGATGCGACGATGGGGCCAGATCACGGAACCCAAGCCAGCGGAATGGTATGCCGCGACCGCGAAAGAGGTCTACAAGCCGGAGATCTACAAGCAAGCAGCCAAGCTGCTGCTGGATGAAGGCTTGATCGATTCCGAGGACGTACCTTGGGACACCGACGGTTATAAGCCAGTCACATCAGACTTCATCGATGGAGTCGCTTACGACGGCCGAGATCCAATCGGTTACCTCAACTCGCACAAGATTGGAAACAAGGACAACTTGTAAACCAATCTCACGATCCAATTGCTGCTACTTCCGATAGCAGAGACTTCGCCACTGGAGCGCCACGCCACCGGCGCTCCAGGCGGCGAAGAAGATGAAACAGAAGCACGAAGGCCTCCCTCACTTCGTACTTCGACGAGTTCGGGCTTTGCCTGAAAAGAGGGAGGGCAACAGTTGAGGGAGCTGTTGCTTCTCCTTTTTTCCCTCACGGATCCCTAAGAGACGCAAGATGAAATACTTCATACTCAGATGCCTGGACGTTGCAGGCCTGAAAGTGCTGGAGCCGATCATTCGGCTGATTACCGGCGAAGAACCGATGGTTCAGGTCAAGAAGATTGGCCTCTTCATCGTGATCCCAATCATTACGTTCCTTGTATTCTTGGGCGCATGGGCGTACGTCGGCCCCAGACACAAGACCAAATCCGGCGAAGTGCCGGATCCGTCGCGAGTGTTAGAAGCGTGGGACGGTATCGTCAAATTCGCCGACCGCGAAAAGCAAAAGGCCAGCGACTTTTCCACCGAAGGCGAGCTTCGGGAGGCCAAGTTGGAACGGGTCAACAAAGAGTATCTGGTCGCTTCTAAGCTGTCGGAAATCTCCAGCGAGCGATTTAAGAAGCTCGAGACGGCCAGAGATACGGTACTGCAGGAAAAGCTGTCCAAGATGCAACGCATCATGGAGCTGCAGGAGAAGAAGTTCGAACTGAACGCTTCGAAGCGAGAGTCATTGCTGCTTGATGCTGCCGCGAAGATTGCTCCAAGCGATGCCAAGTCAAAGAAGGAATTGCTTGCCAAGATCATCGACCACCTCAAGCTAAACGAGTTGGAAGACAACGGCATCAAGGCCATGCGGTCTGAAATCGACGAGGCCCGTCAAGAAAAATGGGGCGTGCTCGAGAAGGAGCGGCAACGCAAGACGAGGCTGGACCAGATGAAACAGTACCTGTCAAAGCGTGAGCAACTGCTGACGACGGGAAACAGGTCAACATCCATCGAGAACCTCGCGTCCAAGCTAGAAGAAGAACAAGCTGCCTACTTGAGTGCAACAACCGGCCCGGAACTTCTGAGCGCTGGAAAGAACATCATCAGACTTGGCAAACGCATTAAGAAAACAGAAGAATCGGAATACGTAGGGCCGCCATCACTGTTTGAACAGACTTGGACCAGTTTGAAATGTGTATTCGTTGGCTTCCTAATTGCCACCGCCATCGCCGTACCGATCGGTGTACTCTGCGGTTTAAGTGACGTCTTCATGGCGGCGATGTCACCGCTGATTTCATTGTTCAAGCCGGTTTCGCCAATCGTTTGGTTGCCGATCGTCTTTATCATCGTCGGTGGATTCGAACTACCGGAGGTGAAGGGTCGACTTGAATGGTTGTTCGAACCAGCCTTCTTGGCCTCATCCATCACGGTAGCACTTTGCTCCCTGTGGCCTACGTTGGTCAACACGGCACTCGGCGTGGCGTCAATCGACAAAGACCACGTCAACGTCGCCCGTGTGCTTCGACTCGGTTTCTGGAGTCGCCTTTTTAAGATCGTCATCCCTTCCGCCCTACCGCTGATCTTCGCTGGCTTGCGAATTTCCTTGGGAGTCGGCTGGATGGTTCTCATTGCTGCCGAACTGCTTTCGTCTAGCCCAGGTCTAGGCAAATACGTTTGGGACATGTTCAACAACGGCTCTTCCGAAACGTTCGCCCAGATGTTCGTTGTGGTGTTCGTCGTAGGACTGATCGGCCTGTTGCTTGACCGCATGATGATCGTGTTCCAGCGTCTGGTCAGCTTTGACGGCGCGGCAACGGCTCTGTAGGCGTCCATCCTCACACAGCAGACAGGCCCATCAGTTGGTCTGTCTGCAGTCGTGGGCGAGTTGCCACAGACCGCTTCAACTAAGAAGGACAACACAATGGCTTTTCTTGAAATCAAGAATGCGAGTATTGGGTTCGGCTCATACTCCGATCGTTACGAAGTCTTGAAGGACATCAACCTTTCCGTTGATGAGAACGAATTCGTTGCCATCATCGGGTTCTCTGGAAGTGGTAAGAGCACGCTGATGTCGCTTCTGGCAGGCTTAGTCGAGCCAGACAGCGGCGAAGTCTTGCTGGACGGCGAGCCCTGTGGCGAACCCGGCCCAGACCGCGGAATCGTCTTTCAAAACTATTCACTGCTGCCATGGCTTTCCGTTTACGGAAACATCGAACTGGCTGTGAAACAAGTTTTCCCAGACATGCCGAAGTCAGAACGGCTCGACTACATCCAGCGATACATCGACATGGTCAGTCTCAGCGGGGCCGAATGGAAGAAGCCGCACGAACTGTCGGGCGGGATGCGTCAACGGCTGTCACTGGCTCGCACGATGTCGATGCAACCTCGCATTCTGTTGCTGGACGAACCACTGAGTGCATTGGACGCGTTGACGCGTTCTGTGCTGCAAGACGAAATCATCCGCATTTGGGAAGAGGACAAACGAACGGTCTTGATGATTACCAACGATGTCGACGAAGCCGTCTTGATGGCTGATCGCATCGTGCCTCTGACTCCCGGCCCGGAAGCAACACTGGGGCGAGAATTCGAAGTGACATTGCCGCGTCCACGAGACCGAACAACGCTGAACTTTAACCCTGATTTCAAGAAACTGCGGAACGAAGTGACTCGCTACATGATCGGCATCAACGCCGAAGCGAAAGAACTGAACGTTTCTGAAGACATCCAACTGCCGGACTTGAAGCCCATTGCATTAGGCGCGTAAGAGATGACGGATCATTACAAACAACTGCGTAGAGCAATTTTCAATGTCGGCGATATTCCTGGTCCTCGAGTGTCCACACCCGTGGGTCCAGGAACTGCTGAAACCGAGGATCGCGAAATGATTACCCCAACCGATGCAACACTGTCGACCGAATCAGCGCCCGACACGGAGCCACAAACAATCGCTGCAGGCGCTCCGCCAATTGACAGCCGTTACGTAGAACTCTATCGACTGGTCAAAGCCTACCCCAACCCCTACGGCGAAGACATCGCCGTCGTGGACGGGTTCAATTTGATCATGAAGAAGGGCGAAGTAGTTTCCGTAATCGGCCACTCTGGCTGCGGAAAATCGACAGTCCTCACCATGGTGGCTGGCCTGAATCCAATCACGTCGGGTAGCGTCGTCGTCGCTGGTCGCGAAATCGAAGGCCCTGGCCCTGACCGCGCGGTTGTCTTCCAGTCCCCATGCCTCTTGCCCTGGATGACAGCCAAGCAAAACGTGCGACTGGGTGTCGACCGAGTCTATCCACACGGCTCGAAGGCGGAACGCAACCAGATTTGCGAATACTACCTCAGCCTGGTTGGCCTATCCGACGCAATGAATAAGTATCCGCGAGAGATGTCGGGAGGTATGCAGCAACGTGTCGGTATCGCCCGCGCGATCGCACTGAAACCAAAGCTCCTCTTGCTAGACGAACCGTTCGGTCGCCTCGATTCGCTGACACGGATGGAACTGCAGGATGTGATTCTGGAAATCCTCGCACGCGAGAAGATCACAACGATGATTATCACGCACGACGTTGACGAAGCCATCTACATGTCAGATCGAATCTGCATGATGACCAACGGCCCAAACGCTCGAGTCGGGCAAATCCTAGAGCTCCCTTTCGGCAGACCAAGAATTCGCACGGACGTCTTGGAGCACCCAATGTACTACGACCTTCGTGGGAGCTTGGTCTCGTTCCTCGAAGAGCAAGAACACGCGAAAGAGTCCGCGCCGCATCAAGACAATGACTCGCCAGATCAATCGCTGATTGAAACGAAAGTGGATATCCCGGCCGTTGTGCCAGAAGAGCACGAGTCCGTGGTTCTGTCATCGGCCTTCGCGGACTAAACAAACACAGCAGCCACCATCAAAGCCTATGTCGACAACAACCACAAACTCTTTGATTTACGCAGCGGAAGCATGGGTACGCGATGAAGATTCGGACGTCTTGCGGCCTAGTACCTTCACCCATAATCGCGCTACAGAGAAAGCCAAACAGGTCGTCGAACGTGTCGTCCAAGAACAAGGTCCCGTCGTCATCGGCGTTGAAGACCTGGGGCTCGACGCCAGCGAAAGCAGCGACTTCAATGCTCTGGTTGGAATTCCAACAATCCAGACCAACACGGTTCTTGGATGCTTGGTGCTGGCCGTCAACTGTCCTCCAGACGCCATGGGCGCGTTCGAGGTTTGGAAGCGAGACGACCGCGACGAGTTGGGGCTAAACGGAGCCGTGTTCGCCGGGCTGAGTCGCTTCGCGTCCATCTCTCAGCACGTACATTTCCCTCGGGGCTCAGGGCTGCCGGGACAAAGCTGGGAAGATGCTGAAGCCAAAATGCTGACCGGCCTTGGCTCCTCACCGAACTTCATGCGGGCCGCTGGAGCTCGCGCGGGAGGCTTGGATATCGGAGTCGCGGTACCCATTTTCAAAACTGAACACGATTTGAGTTCGGTGTTCCTACTTCTTTCGGCGCAGGCTTCGCCGATCGCGTCTGTTTTCGAGTTATGGAGCATGGGCGATACGGAATCGACGCTCCGAACGGCAGCAGCCGGACTTGAAGAGTCTGCCACCGTTACTGAGGCACAGGAAATGACATTCATTCCCGGCGAAGGAATCGTCGGAAAAGTCTGGGAGTCGGCTCGCCCGTTGGTGTGTTGCGATCTTGCGTCCGCGGACGTAAAGCGAGCTTCAGCATTTAGGGCGGATGGACTTAGTTGCGTTATCGCCC
>CAYQMZ010000340.1:1075-8055 GCA_964418725.1 uncultured Pirellulaceae bacterium | reverse complement strand
CTGATTGGTTGCGTCTTGTTTCGCGGTTCCGCTGCCGTCGTTGTTGCAGCCCATCACGGCCGCAGTCAACAACACAATTGCCCCTAACAGAATCTTACGTGTCATACGTTCTCCTATTCGTAGTCTTGACTTCTAATTTGACGCTCGAGTTCAGCTGTTCGCTGCTCGGCTCGTCGTGCGGCCTCAATGGATTCGTCTAGCTCTTGCCGCACCTTGCTGAGCTCCGACCGATGTTGCTGACTCTGGTCAAGTAGGTAGCGGTCTACCATTTGGCCCACTTCAACAACGGTGTGCACTACGTCTTCAATGATCTCATCACGTTGGCCCATCATCGATTCTCTGGCGGGACCCCGCATGCGGCGAGCTGTCTCCCAAAGTGAGTGAGAGTGCTCGAGCTGCTGCACGCACTGATCGACAACCTTGCCAACGCCTTCCAGTATTTCGTACGAAGCCTTGCTGATATTGCCTTTTTCAGATGCCTTTTGCAAGCTCGCCTGCAACAGGCGCAATTCCCGCAAACAACCTTGCGTTCGTGGATCCTTATCGCGAGTCAGTTTTTCATCCAACTCATCCAGGCGACGTTCGTATTCCTTCTGGGTTTTGTCCAGCTGATAGCCGTAGGCTTTCTCCGTAAGGCTCTCCAGCCCCCAAATCAATCGGGACGCGGTGACGCCAATTCCTGTCAGAACCCCGCCGATGCCAACCATCGTCCAGGTTGGGTCCCATCCGACGGCCCACGATCCCATCAATGCAGTAATGCCGCCAGCAAGCGGGAGCAAATTGTATGGGGAAGCGAAAAGGTCCAGATAGACTTTTCGTTTCACTTCGTCCATTGTTTCAAATCGAAGAAAAGGAGAGTTTGCAATAGATCCGTGGGCGAGGACCGCTCGTGCGAACCGGCCTCCAAATCATAGCACCCAACAACAAACCAACTAATAGGGAAGCTGACCCAGGGTGAACGTGACCGATGGCTGGTCGCCCAGGCTCGGTTCGGCCGCTTCGATCCGATTACTGTCGATTCCCTTGGCGACCAAGTAGTCAACCGCGGCCGCAGCTCGATCAGCAGCCAATTGCTTGTTCAAATCTAGGTCACCCTGTCTCGTGGCAACGCCGCTGACCTTCAAGTAGTAACGCTGAGTCCTCAAGGTATCCGCCAAGTCATCGAGCGTTCCACGACTGCGCTCAGCCAGCGCCGCACGTCCGCGACGAAAGATCAGCTTTTCGACTTTTAACGTTCCGACACTGCTAAGCTCTCGCCATTCTTTGGCTGTTAGCTGCCGCAGCTTGATCGAATCATCAAAGTTCTCGCCGCCTGCACCAGCAGGATGGAAGTTCTCTGATGCGAGTTGTTCCAAGATCGACTTGTAATACAGCAAGTTTGGCGAGCCATTCGTCGGATCCTTGGCCATACCCGATGTGGATATCAGCACGCGAGAAATGTTCTCGATCATGTCTTCAATGTGCAACGAAGACTGGTTTTCGACGATCCCGAAATGAGCATAGTTGCGCTGCGTGTTCTTCCACTGTACGCCATTCACCAGGCGCTCGGCCTGCTTGGGCGATAGTGGTTCTCCGGCCGCTTTGGCATCATCAAGCACAAGCTGATTCAGTTGCGAACGGTACTTGAACGCGGCGCGGAAGTAACACTCCACAACATCCTTCGCGACGTCTTCGTTATTCGCTAGGAAGTCACGGCTTACCACCAAGACGTCGACGATGTATCCAAACAGGTCACCGGAACTGGTGATGACTTCTAGGTTCGGATTTTCAACCGCCTTCGATACGAAGGGTTCCCAAAGCACATAAACTTGACTGTCGTTTTGCGATGCTTTTCGACACCGATCGTATACCTTGTCTGCACCGTCAACTTCAATGAAGGGATTCTGCCCCAAGCTTGGTAGATCGAATTGCGAAATAACGACTCGCGCCAAGGTTTCACTGGGGGAGTTTGGCGTGAGTACGAATTTCAGGTTGGGGTCGTTGAACGAATCGACATCGGGGTATTTATTCTTGTATCCAACAATGGCATCAGCGCCACGCGTCTCGTCAATGATCGCTACGATCGAAGCTGGCAAGTCGCCCTCTTCCGCACACGCCTTCAACAACGCGTCGATTGTGAAGACTGCCATCTGCGATGAGCCCGACTTCAAATCAGCAAGACGCTTTGTATAGTCTGCCCCGTCGTCCAGTAAGTTGACTTTGATGGACTTGCCGGCCAGTTCTTTGCGGAACTCCGGTGATCGCAGGATCGCGTAGCCACTGAACGCATCCAGCGAAAGGTTCAATCGGTGATCGTATCGCGATTCAGAGCTACCCGTATCCAGCCATTCCTTGTGTTCTTGTTCGCGGGCTTCTTCGACCTTGGGTTGGTACAAGAACTTCCAAGCCACGGCGCCAACACCAAACAGCACCAGCCAGACCATGACGAACGCTAGTAGTTTTCCTTTTGACACGGTATTAACCCAATTGTGAAGTTGTGGTTCGGGACTGAAAGCGGCTTACCCAACAGACGGACTGCAGTTGCGGCCAGTGCGAGTCGAGGGAGGGTTCGCTGGAGCCTTACCAACGCCGCCGCCTCGTGGGGCGTGCGATTTTCTTGAATATCGACGAGATCACCGAAACACCAATGAACAGAAATAGCATGCAAAACATACCACCAAAAGCGAAACCACCGCCCCGATTTCTCGATCTCGAACTGGAAGTCGGTTGGAAGACTGCACTTCCGTTGGGCGAATTCTCGCCTACCGACATCTGATTAATGGGCTCGTTATTGATCGATGTCAGCGATGTGATTACTGCGGGTGCGATATCGACGGGTAGAGCAGCCAAGAGTTCAAAGTCACTTTCGCCGCCGGCTACTGCCGAATCGTCACTCTCCGCCAGCGACTCGGCGATTGCCGCCTCTAAGGACTGCGGGTCATCGGCGCGGCGATAGTTGGTCACTTCTGTCGCCAGGCTATGCTCGGATTGCATGTCGACGCCAATCACATCTACCACCAAGTTGCGAGACATGATGTCGGGAAGGACTCCGTCCAGAACGGCCTGATCGCTCGCTTCGCCGTCGGTGACGACCAGCAGTCGAAAGTCGCCGTATGGATCTTTCTTTCGCATTTCGAGCAGGCTGTCGGTTGCCTCTTTCATACGCATCCCCAGTGGAGTACCACCCCTGGCGCGGAAAGAATTGACTTGCCGGCGAAGCTGCTGTCGGTCCAATGCTTTGATAGGCGTTAGCCAGCCACGATTTAAGGCCAGCACACCGACCTCGGCGTCCTCGGGCAACCTTTCCAAAACTACACGTAAGGCCTTTTTCGCCGCTTCCATCTTGCGGACTGGCTCGAATCGCATGCGGTCTGCCATCGAGCCGGAATCATCTACGACGACGACAATCTTTTGGCCTGCTAGGGCTGTACTTGTGAGCAATGTGATCGCCAGCAGGATGCCAGCGACAAGTAAATTCGACGTCAACAAGCTTCGAACCGTTGGCTTGTGGCTGACGGAGAAAAGCTGAGTTTGGAATGACATGGTGTTCTCCAGTGGGTAACTTCGACGGATCGAATACGTGGCCAGTCCAACGGACGCGCAGGGTGGACGGTTCGCTGCGATCGGCCAGGTAGTGCTGTAGCCTTGACGGATGTGCTGGCCCGCAGCGGTATTCCACGCGGGCCAGCGACAGTTCCGTTAGAAGTCGAACTGGTCCGGGGCCAAAGCTTCCGCCGGAACGCGGACGATGCGGAACTCAACACGTCGGTTTTCCGCCGCTTGCTGATTGTTCACCGGTCGCGGCACCACGGGATCCGAAATGCCGGCTCCGACCGGTTGGATCTGCGAAGCATCGAATGTCACCTTCTGCTGTTTCGCGAATTCCACTAGCGAGTTCTTCACTGCATCCGCTCGCAACTTGGATAGTCGCAATGCGGCAGCCACAACTTGCGAAGGCTTGTGGTTCCGTGATTCGAACTGATTAGTTGCGATCAGCTTCGCAATCGTCGCGGTGTCCGTCAGATCCAGTTGTTGCCCGTTCTTTAAGTAGTACCGCCGGTTGCCTTTCTGTCCGACGACGCGAATCGTCTTCTTTTCCAAGCCAGCGCGAACGAATTCACCCAAGGCCAGCGTCGTATCTGCGTGACCGCGAATGACGACGACCGAGTTTCCAAACGTGGATGCCGCTTGCAGCGCCTGCTTGAATTCAGCGCCGAATTGGGCTGCTTTGAATTCCGTATCGTTCACACCGAAGTTAATGGTGAAGCTGACGATCGTGTTTTCGTCCAACGCATCGTCGCCGCCAATGTCAGCAATCTCCGCGCCGCCGAATTTACTTCCTCGGTTTGATTCGACTTTGATGCCGACCGATTTGCCGAGCGCCGGATAGTCAAATCCACCAGGTACGAACCCATAGCGGCTCTTTGCATAGCCCCAGGTTGTGGCAAGGTCCAATGCGGCGTCCATCTTCTTGTCGAAGCCGTTCAAGTTGCCACTGTCTTCAAAGAACGCAACCTGACCGGGCATCCCCACGAACGTACAGTCCAACAGCAGCCCGTGCGCGTCTTCCTCAAGCGTTGGTAGTACGTCTTTGCCGAAGATGTTTTGGCTCATTGTCAACAGCGTTCGATACGTCGGTTGCATCTTTCCGGAGCTTTGATAGTCGTTCCGCATTTTGACGACTTCTTCCGTAGACTTCATATAACCAGCGACGAACTTCTGAACCCAGTCGCGATTCGCTTTGAACCAGTCCGATCGGACTGCGTAAACGTCGGCGATCGAACGTGACATGTCAGCGGTCGAGTTCAATACCTTCGCACCGGCGACCGTACCTTCTGCTCCCGTGCCTTTGCTGTCCGGGCCGCCTGTCAAGCCAAACATGTCGGGTGTAATGACGCAGCAAGCGTCGATTGATTTGTCGTTGCGAAATTTCTCAGCTGGTCCGTTGGGTCCCGTCAGATCGTCGACCCAGACAATCTCCACGTCGTTGCGAGGAATGTTGGCAACACGAAGCGAGTCATAAAGCAGGCCGACATGTGGCCCTCCTTTTTGACACGCGATCTTAACCTTCTTGCCATTCTGTGAAGCCAGGTCATTCAGCGTGTTGAATCGATCTCGCGAGACGATGTGGTCACCGGCACTCCATGACAGTTGCATGATGACAACGGGTTTCGTGCGAGGGTCGCTGGCGATTACTTCGCTCGCCTGTCCCAGCATGCGAAAGGTTCCGCGTAGGAATGGTGTTTGCCCAGACATGTAGTTCTGGACTTGCTTCACAAAGTCGTCGCCCGGCGTCAACTTCATCTTTAGACCCATCTGTTGATAGATGGAGCCTGCCTTAGTGTTCAGGCCACCGTTGGCATGAAATGTCGCTGCGTCACCACCCCACGTGATGAATGGGATTTCTATGGGCTGCTTGTTTTGCACTGGGCGGACGGGCAATTTGCCGGTCGCCTGTGAAAAGAGTTGCTGCCCGAACGCGAATTGTGCCGTCAGTGACAGACACAGAATGCACCCCAGAAAGCGCATCAGTGCGCCCCTTTGAAAGACCCGTTCCATATGTTTCTCCCTTGTTCGTTTATTGGTGTATTCGAGGTTTCGAGCCGAAAATCGCGAAAAATCCACTCTAGAGGGGGATCCATTATCGGCAATGCCGTAAGAAATGCTATGTCGAAGCGACGGAGTGGCGAGAGGCAGTTGCCGAAGCGGCCCAGTTTGCGGAAAGAAGTGAGGCCGTACCTAAGTCGAGATTTGCCGCCAGAACTGGCCACTGAGCCGTCTGCCTCATGCTCTGCAGTTGGGAGCCACTCGCGATACGGGACCTGATGTCGAGCAAGTGGCAGAAACGACGCACGCATCAGCGCCGCTGATTTTCGGCGGTGCGAGAGAAAGCCGGAGCAGGCTCACTGTCTCACTGACAGAGAGTCGCCGACGTCAATTTGGTGGCGAGCAAGAATCGCGATACTCGCCGCGAGACTAGGTGGCGTCCGATTGGTCTGAGATGAAGAGCGCTCGGATGCTTGGGATGACCAACGACTTGCCGTCTGCGTAGGTGACTTCCAAAGCACCTTCCCAACCCCAACCGCGATGTTCGTGGTTGAGAATCATGATGGCCACTGGAACCGTCGACTGCCCTGGAATGGCTGGTGCGTTGCCGGCTTCAAAGGCCCGTTCATACTTCAGGTGATAGCCGTCGTCTTTGGCTTTGGATTGATTGTCGTTGTTCGTGAACTGAAGTAAGAGCGACTGTCCATCGTCAGCCCTGTCAATCATGGCCTGCGTTTCAGAGACGGAAGCACGAAACTGACCATCCGGTTTGGGCATGAATGAAACGCTTTGGATTCCCGCAGCGACGCGACCCTCATTGTTCACCATCGCGAAATTACGATCGCCGCCATTTTGAATCCTAAGAGTCGTTTGAGCCAACCTTAGTTTGGGTGCATAGACAAATGACTGCAGGTCTCGCACGTTCGCAACTGTCTTTTGTATCGCTTCGCCATCAACACCAAGTTGATCGGTGGCGGCCTTGAAGTTGTCGTTGGCTGCCTTCAGGTCACTTGAGGCTTGGTCGAGCGCAGACTGTGCTTCGTTGTTGAACGCGACGAGTGCTTCGTTCAGTTGGCTGTTCCACGCCTCATTGAACTTCTTCGCATCCGCCACGATCGTGTCGGCGTCGGTACTCGAGTCGAGCTTGGCAACTTGATCCCTGAGGATCTGGTTTTCTTTGTAGAGGAACAAGCTTGTTCCGATTCCCAAGACGATCGCAAGAATGCTCAGCAGTCGACTCACTCCGTCCACTATTGGTCCACGTCGTCGTTCCATTGGAATCTCCTCTCGCCTTGCTGCATCGGGTCCGAAGGTGCTGGAACCGCCTACATTCAGAGTAACGCCGTGGGCCTGGCTGGTCTAGAAGCTGATGTTGATCATGGCGATTCTTCCCGTTTTAGACTGAAGACAGCTGGGATTCTGAGCGTGAACGGCAACGGCTTGGCGAAAATACG
>CAYQMZ010000340.1:0-1065 GCA_964418725.1 uncultured Pirellulaceae bacterium | reverse complement strand
GGATAGATGGCTGATTGGCGAGATTGCGTGGACGTTGCGGGTTGGGGTCGCAGTTGAGGGACGGTGGACACATTCAAGGGCAGGTTGTCATAGCGTCAAATTTAGCTGTCACGAATGTTCGGAGTGTCGCGATTCTCGTACCTAGTTTGCCACCGTTGCAAGCATTCACTGCTAGCATCACCGATACCGATACAATCTTGTAAGACGCAATGTCCTCACATCGTTACGCTCTGACCGAACCATCGATCAGTAACTTCCGGAGCTTCGTCATGCGATACATCACAGCGACCATTCTCATTCTGTCCGTTGCCGGGTTTTCGTGGGGGCAAGGAACAAGGACTGGCGGAACCGGTGCCGGAGCTGGCGGAGGCGGCTTAGACGCGAATGCCTTTGCCGATCCGGGCGGTGATATCCTTTCCGACGCAGGGAACTCGACCGTCGAAGGTTCCGGTTTCCTTGGTCGTAACTCGGCCGAGTCGGGGTTCTTGTCTGGTGGACGGAACGATACAGGACGGAACACGTTTGGAAATGCTGGCGGCTTCGGTGGTCGGACTGGTGGATTCGGCGGAGGCAACAATCGTGGCAACGGCCAAGTTCGATCTCAGAGTTCGACCCGCGTCATCAGAACAAGGATTACGATCCCCCGCGATTTTCAGCGAGTCGTCATTCCCCAATCACGGATTCGTTCGCGCCTGAACAACGAATTCAGTCGCGTCACCCGGCTAGGAGTTCGCACGATTGGCTCCAGTCGGATTAGTTCCACTGGTCTAAGGAACTCAAACGTTTCTGCATCTGTCAGCGGTCGCACCGTAACGCTGACGGGCGTGGTATCAAGCGAGAGAGATCGTGTGATTGCTGAAAAGATGGCCAAGATGGAACCCGGTGTGGATGCTGTGAGCAACCAACTAGTGATTGCTCAATAGAGACTGGCGAAGGAGTGGCGCTTCAATCAGTTGATCGGTGAGTTCGCAGACCGGTGAGCTCCGGCAGGCTGAGCTCAGACCTTGTCTTTACCCACAAGTACGTCGATTGCTCGCTTCCTCACTTCACCCTCCCACGAGCTAA
>CAYQMZ010000339.1:0-8100 GCA_964418725.1 uncultured Pirellulaceae bacterium | reverse complement strand
CTGTAGGGATGCTGGTGGACAACGCAGTCGTTGTCCTGGAGAACATTTACCGCCGTCGCGAATTGGGCGAGTCCTCGTTTACCGCCGCGTCACTGGGCACATCGGAAGTCGCCGGGGCCGTGGTTGCGTCGACGCTGACCACGATTGCCGTCTTCGTGCCTGTGCTGTTCGTACAAGAGACTTCCGGACAGCTGTTTCGCGACATTGCTTTGGCTATCAGTT
Organism: uncultured Pirellulaceae bacterium; assembly: GCA_964418725.1. GTDB lineage: Bacteria > Planctomycetota > Planctomycetia > Pirellulales > Pirellulaceae > CAYNJG01. The sequence goes on along the minus strand of CAYQMZ010000339.1, from coordinate 7,878 downwards.
GCGCCGTCGGGCTTTCGTTGGTGGTTTCATTCACGATGATTCCCACCGCCGCCGCTCGACTATTCAAAGATGACGGCGTCGTCGGCGGGCAGCGGCAGTTGAAGTCACAACGTGGGACGGCAGAGACTGCTGGGAATGCTGATCGACTGGTGGAACGAATCGGTGGGCTCGGTGCGGGCTTTGCGGATGTGATCGCCGAATGGAACCGCTGGCTTCTTGGAAGTCGAACGAGGTCCGTTTCCCTGATCCTTGGCATGGTGCTGTTTTCGATTGTGGTGACGTATTTGCTTTGGCCGAAAGTCGAATACTTGCCAGCCGGTAATCGAAACTTTGTCTTCTGCAGTCTCTCTCCGCCACCCGGCTACAACATGTTGCAGTTGATTGAAATGGGCGAAAAGTTAGAGGCCGATTTAGAACCGTATTGGAACGTGGATGTCGACAGCGCCGAGGCACAGCAGCTTGAGTTTCCGCCGATCGATTACTACTTCTACGCGATCCGCGGTACGTCCGTCTTCATGGGGTTCCGGTCGGCAGATCCCTCACGCGTGCGAGAGTTGATTCCACTAGCCAAGACTGCGGGCTCGCAGTTTCCTGGTACTCGGGCCATCGCCAAACAATCCAGTTTGTTCGAACGAGGGCTTACTAGCGGACGAACGATCGACATCGAGATCACGGGCGGTGACCTGCTGAAGTTGATCGAAGTCGGTCGCCGCGTACTAGGGGACGTGAAGCAGTTGATTCCCGGTGCACAGGCGATGCCGCTGCCCAGTTTGGATCTTTCGAGTCCCGAAATTCACGTACAGCCTAAGCTAGTTGAGTCTTCGGAAATGGGCGTCAATGCGTCTGAGTTGGGTTACACCGTTGATGCTTTCGTCGACGGTGCCTACGCGGGAGACTATTTTGTCGACGGTGACAAAATCGACCTGACAATCATTGGAAAGAACGCGTTCGAAGGCCGCACGCAAGACATGCTTTCGTTGCCGGTGGCGACGCGATCGGGCGAAGTCGTGCCGCTGTCCGCGCTCGCTGACATCGACTACAGCAGCGGACCGGAAGCCATCTATCGGCGAGAAAAATTGCGAGCCATCACTATTTCGGTGACTCCGCCGATGACGATGCCACTTGAGCAGGCGATGCAAACCATTGAAGACGGAATTGTGTCCAAGCTTCACGCGGAAGGCGTACTGGATGGCGAGACAATGGTGACGTTGTCCGGAACCGCAGACAAACTGCGACTCGCTTGGGAGGCCTTACGCTGGAATCTGCTGTTGGCCTTGGCGATTACCTACTTGTTGATGGCAGCGTTGTTTGAATCGTGGCTCTATCCATTCGTAATTCTGTTTAGCGTCCCCTTGGGAGCGGTCGGTGGCGTCCTTGGTCTTTGGGTTTTGAACTTCTTTGTGTTTCAAGCCCTCGATGTACTGACGATGCTGGGCTTCGTGATCTTGATTGGTACGGTGGTCAACAATGCCATCCTGATCGTTCATCAGTCGCTGAACTTTGTGCGTGACGGTATGACGCCGCGCGAAGCCGTACCGGCAAGTGTGAAGACACGGATTCGCCCCATCTTTATTACCACGACGACAACGGTGTTGGGGCTGTTGCCACTAGTGGTTTTCCCAGGTGCCGGCAGCGAACTGTATCGTGGCCTAGGGGCCGTGGTTCTCGGTGGACTGCTCGTTTCGACTGCGTTCACGTTGTTCTTGGTGCCCGCCGTTTTCATCCTGATGATGGACGTTTCTGACTCTGTTATGGGTTGGTTTGGGCGGGAGGCACGCACAGAACAGCAGATCGAGAATTTCGCGGCATAAGCCATTTTCCGGTGTTTTGGGGCTGCGTAACCTTGAATACGAGCTTTCTTATTCAAGGTTGTGGTGCTATCCTTGAGTTGCTGCTCCCGGTATTCAAGGTTAGTTAAGTGCGAAAAAACGAACTCACCAACCGCATTCGAACGGAATATACCGACGAGATTGGTTACGGCACGGCCAAGGTATCTGAGCCCGAGTACCAGAACATCTGGTTCGTGGTGCCACCTCCTCCGCCGACGTCACCACCTGAGAAGCTTCCTGTGGCGGCGTTGAAACGCGCCTATCAAGCCTTGAACCAGATACCCGAAATGGGATCTGAAGACGACTTGGACAAGTTCGTCGCATTGTTGTTCCAGCGCCGCGAAGCGCTCACGTCATCACGCATGGAAGGTACGTGGTCGACGATCGATCATGTCATGACGCCGCGCGACAATTTCGAAGAGCCCGACAGTCGATCCGCCACTGCATCTGTGCGAGGCTACGCCGACGCGTTGGAGAGTAACTTTGCCAAAGTGCTTAGCAAAAAGCACAAGGTATTCACGACCGACTTTGTTGCCTCGTTGCACGAAACGATTGTGTCCAAGGATCCGACGTTTGATGGTACCCCAGGGGCTATTCGTTCTCCCGGACAACATCGATCGATTGTGTTGATTGGCGGTCTCCGCAAAGAAAATTCCGTCTATAACCCAACGCCACCTGAACACGTCGAACGATGTTTTGATGAGGTGATGGCGTGGTATCAGGATGCGCTAATGGCGGAATCCGGTGACATTGGAATCAACGGCATGACGTTGCCTATTCGGTTGGCGATCGGCCACTCGCACTTCGAAGCGGTCCATCCATTTCAAGACGGAAACGGTCGAGTCGGTCGCATGCTGTGGCCTTTTCAAATGGTGCTTGCCGGCATCACGCCGCTGTATTTGTCGGGCTTTGTCGAGGCGAACAAGGCCGAGTACGGCAAATCGCTGGGGATCGCGCAGAAGAAGTTGGACTATGGCCCGATGATCGAATTCATGTGCGAAGCAATCTCGTGTTCGTACGATGAATCCGAGCGAACGAAATCTGCGTTGTTAGGCTTACCGGAAGAGTGGAAGCACCGAGCAAAGTTTCGAAGAGGTTCCGCCGCGCAGCGTGCATTGCCCTTACTCATTAAAAGCCCAATCATGACGGCCAATGAGTTGAAAAAGGAGCTGGACGTTTCATTTCAAGCTGCCAGTACGGCATTGAAGTCTCTCGCAGCCGCACGGATCGTCCAGGAGAGAACTGGAGACGCAAGGAACCGAGTTTTTGCCGCTGAAGAAGTGTTGGCGTTGGTTGGGAGAGCCTTTGGTGAGGACACGACCTCTGCATTAGATCGATCGCGGAAACTGCTCGGGACCAACACCGGCGACTAGTGGTGAGTCCGGCCCGGATTGCTGCAGAGTTGCTCGTCCACAGTTTCACGGTGGTGCCAGCGAGTTCGGGGGATTCTGGTATTCAAGCGGATTCTTGCGCGCCGGGACGAGCTCCAGTGCAGCAAGGCTGTATCGGGATTCAGTTTCGATTACGATGTTGGCTTCATCTGAACACTGGAGCCCGATATGTCGCCACTTCGCGTAGTTACGCTTGCATCGTTAATCGCAGTCAGCTTTGTCGCTCAGTCGGCAATTGCAGATCACCACGAAGAATCCAACCAGTTCATTGAACTGCGATACTATCACTTGAAGTCGAAGGACGCCGCGAAGGAGGCAGATGCCTATCTGTCAAACGCGTTGGTTCCAGCACTCAATCGAGCTGGCGTAAAGCAAGTGGGGCTGTTCAAGGAACAGGAAGAACAAGAGCAGCCGTTGCGATTGGTCGTGATTGCTCACAACAAGATTACTGACTTTGCTACGCTTAATAAGCGTCTGGGGAAAGACGAAAAGTACCAAGCGGATGCCGCGAGTTACATGGGGCACCTGAAGAAGACGACGCCCCTGGCGCGAATTCGTAGTGAGCTCTTGTACTCGTTCGATTGCTGGCCCATGTTGAAGCGGCCCGAGCAATCAGAGCATGATAGCCGTATCTTCGAACTTCGCATTTACGAGAGTTCGACGGAAAAGTTCGGCGACCTAAAGGTTGAGATGTTCAACGCTGGCGAAGTGCCGATTTTCCTTGACTGCGGCATAACGCCGGTCTTCATGGGGCAAGCAGTAGCCGGCGACAAGATGCCGAACCTAACCTACATGACCGTTTACAAGGATGCCGACGCGAAAGGGAAGGCTTGGAAAAACTTCTTTGTCCATCCCGATTGGAAAGTGCTTTCGAAGGTCGCGAAGTACAAAGGCACCGTGAGTAAGATTCACAAGATCGATTTCGTACCGATGGCTGCCTCGCAGCTGTAGTTCATTGCAGCCGCCGAGTCGTCATATAAGAGTAGCTAGGCCTCGTGCGTATTGGACGAGGCTAGTGCCGGTAATGACGACCTCGGCTGGCTTCGAGCTAACCGTTGTGTGACGGAAAGCCAGCCAGTGGATCGGCGTGGGATTCCAACGCTGCTGCAGCTCTGTCTCGCTGGGAAAGAGTGCTGCGAGGCCTCCATTTGTCATGCCAGTGCGGTCAAAAACGGACTCTCCTGCTCGGCGTCGACCCGCAATTCTCTAGCGGCGGCATTCTCGCTTCGAGCGGCGCAACCGGCCTAACCCCGACTTGCTGAGCCTAAAGTCTAGTGCCGTGGTGGGGTTTCCGGTTTCTCGACGGGAATCGGCGACGCATCTTTTCGGGTCCGCAAAATGCCTGCCTCTGGACCCTCCCATGTCGAACGCTTCCCACGCTTCCACAGCCCCCTCTGCCCCACACACGTCTCGTCGCAACGCGAAGACATTCAACGTCGGGCCGTATGAAGTCCACGGACTGATTGAAAAGAGTGACACGGGCCATGTCTTTCGTGCTCGGAACGAACAGCTCAACCAGACTGTCGCCCTAAAGGTCTTGCCGTTGGAGGATGATGCCAGTGGGAAGACGTGGTCGGTAGATGGAGCCACGAAGCTCACGAAACATATCGAAACAGCGTCGCAGGTTGTCCACGACAATGTCGTTCGACCTTACCATCTCGGCGAACAAAACAACGTCCACTATGTGGCCATGGAGTATGTCGACGGTGCGAGTCTGGCCGATGTTTTGGCCGGCGAAGGCGTGCTCGATCCAGGCACCGCGTGTGAGATTACGCTGCAAATCGCTTGCGGCCTTCGACACATTCACGAAAACGGAATGATTCACGGTCAGATTCGGACTGAAAATATCGTGTTGACCGACGATGGCACGATCAAGATTACCGACTTCGGTTTTGCGGCTCTTCCCACCTCGTCTGCCACCGGGACAGATAGAGCCAAACAGTACCTGTCGCCGGAACAACTGGCGGATAGCGATCAGGCGGTGGATGCCCGATCGGATGTTTTCTCATTGGGATGCGTGTTGTTCGAATTGCTTTTTGGTGCAGCCGCATTTCATGACGAGTCGCGTGATGCCGAACCAGCAGCGCTGCGCAGCAATACGCCCGTGATCTCGCCTATGTTGTTGGCGACGGTTTCGGGCATGATGGCGACAGACCGTGGGAAACGCATACAGACTTGCAATGACGTTGTGCAGGCAATGCGTTACTGGGCTTCCAGTGAGCACATGGGCGATCTCGTCGATAGATATCTGGTTGAAGATCAGGGACTTAGCCACCTAGACAACATCGAATTGCCAGAGCAGCAGACCACTAGTGAAGATGTGGCAACGACTTTTGCTACGTTGTCCACGCAATTGGTACACAACCCGCCCGTAGTTCTGCCCAGCGTAGAGCTGCCGGAGTCTCGGATGGAAGTCGCCTTTCACAAGCGATTGCTGTGGGCGAGCGGCATTTTCCTTCCGCTCGCAATTGGAATGCTCGCATTCATCGCGACGCGTCCGGAAGGAGTGGCTGAGGGAGTTGCAGAGGGCGTGGCTGAATCAACTGTTACTCAGCCGCTTTCCGAGGAGTTGGTGGCAGCAGATACGGTGTCCGGAACCGCACCGAACAAAGGTCTTTCGTTGGCAGATGGAGAGTCGGTAGCGATTGCAGCGAGCAAAGCCATTCAAATACCCCGTCGCAACCAGCGTGCTCGAGCCAGCACTTATCATGAGACTATCACGGACCATTTGGAGATCTTTCATGGTCTGCCAACGGGTGAGTGGGTGCTTCGGCCCAATGAAACGACGTCGATCAATGACGCGGTTCACTATGGCCACATGGTTTTGCCTGCAAGCGTCACCAATATGGAATTCAGGCGAGCCGTACGTTTGGTTGTTGAAGATCGTGGCGGTGCTGCTTGGGACGCCGGGTACTTTGTCCCCAATGTTAATGGACTCGAAAAGGGAGATCGCTTGCTGCTGGTCGTATGGCTTCGAACGGATTCGGTTAGTGGCGAACGCGGCAGGACCGGCGAACTGAGAATCTTTTCCGAAGAAGAGTCGACAGACTCCAAGGACTTCTATTTGCCGATCAACCCGACGGATCGCTGGCAGCGTTACTTGATCCCGTTCGAGTCGCGATCGAATCAACCCCGCAGGATTGGCTTTCACTTGGCGTGCGAGAAGCAGGTGATCGAGTACGGTGGATTGGCCGTGATCAACTATGGGCAGTCCGTTCCTTTCGTTGATTTGCCTCACGAGCTCAATCAAAACTGACGCCAAATGCCAATCTGGCATCGGTCATGCGGGCCTGTCGCTGGAACCCGCAATCTTTCGCCCTAGCCGGCGTGCGCTCCTCCCGGGCTGTTTTTTCCCCTAAATTGGGCCTGAAAAAACACAAATACCTCGGAAGTATTCCTGCCAAAGCTGCGAATACAGCGTTGTCAGGGAGCGAAACATGGCCAAATTTCGATACAAACGCGGCGATCAACCACTCGACGGATACACCATCGAATACGGATTGGGCGTCGGTGGGTTCGGTGAAGTCTATTTTGCGGTGAGTGATGCCGGGCGTGAGGTTGCTCTGAAATCACTTCAGAATTATGAAGAGATCGAACTGCGAGGCATTCGCCATTGCATGAATCTCAAGAGTCCTCATTTGGTCTCTGTTTTTGACGTTCGGCACAATGCTGATCAAGAGCCGTTCGTCATCATGGAGTATGTGCAAGGACCGTCTCTTCGGCAGCTCCTGGATGCATCGCCGGAAGGGATCGGGGCGACCAAGGCGGCCTTCTTCCTGCGCGAGATGGCCAAGGGCCTGACGTATCTGCATGAAGCCGGCGTCGTGCATCGAGACCTAAAGCCGCACAACGTCTTTTACGAAGACGGCTTTGTGAAGATCGGTGACTACAGTCTTTGCAAAATGATTTCCGCCAGTCATCGCACTGGGCATACGATGACGGTCGGCACTGTGCATTACATGGCACCGGAAATCAGTCAGGGACGCTATGACGCGAGCGTTGACGTTTATGCATTGGGCGTGATTCTGTACGAAATGTTGACTGGCTTGCCACCGTTTACAGGTGATAGCCTTGGCGAAGTGCTGATGAAGCACATGACGGCCGAGCCCGATCTGTCGAAGGTGGAAGCTCCATTTCGAGACGTTATCGCGAAAGCACTTGCAAAGAATCCCGAAGATCGCTTCGCCACTTCCGCCGACATGGTAGAGGCCGTCTTCGGCACCGAACACGTGCAAAATAGCGTGGTTGAGTTCAACCCACAGGAATTGACGATGGTTGCCAATATGGCGACCAAGCGAGCACTGACGACGCCCAGCGGACGTCCCGCTTCGGATCGACCTAGCGAAAATCGTTGGGGGAAAGACTGGTCTGAAAACCATGCGCCGTCTGGCGACCACGCGTCTGCCAGTCCGTCACAGGTTCAGCAAGCAACCGATGTTCCAGTGGCCTCGGACACACTTCCCTACGGCGGAAAGCACAGAGGGGCTTCCCAGGATCTTCCTGTCCGCGCGGATCGTGATCAGATGCCGTTCTTATCGCGGGGGATCACAATGCTCGCGAGTGTCGTTGTCTTGGCATACTTGGCGGACCTTTCGTCCGAGTCTGTCCTGCAAGGGGACTTTGCTACGCCAACGGCCAGCATCACGATTGCTGGGTCG
>CAYQMZ010000338.1:0-8112 GCA_964418725.1 uncultured Pirellulaceae bacterium | reverse complement strand
TCGCTAGAAACATGTTGGTAATGAGTGAGCTGGCCTGTTTCGCTGATCTTCAAATCAACACTGGTTCCCTCCTGAGTATTACTTCCCGCACGTCCGCGCTGACGCAACAAAGTCACTTGGCAAAACCGCTCCTCGTTGCGAAGTAAGGTCTTAGGCGGCTCGTCAACCGAAGCCCGCGACGCGTTGATCGACGAAGAGGGCAGGGGACGCACCCAAAGCTGCACGTCAGACCATGTAGGTAGCGATCGAACACGAGCTGGACGCATCAACAGTGCCAATGTCTGCCCCGTCTCGGCAGCCAATTGCAAGCGTCGAAACGCAAGTGGATCAACCTTATCCAGCCACGCCATCACCACACCAACACCTGGGCATCGCAACGCTTGGTCTAACGCCCACAGTTCCTCGGCCCCGGACATAGTTTGCTGATCGCTTGAGCGGACAACAATCAAATCCTTCGTTTCAATCCCTCGCGCAACTGCCGCTGGCGGATAGAACTTTCGCCAGCGATCCGTCACCACTAGGCAGCCATTGGTCTCGCCAAGCATCTGCCGCGCGCACTCGATCGCGATCGCGCCTGCACCACTGCCACGCCGTTCGGTCAGAAACTCGACCAACATTCCAGGTTGCAGTGCACCACTGGGGAGCAGATTATCGAAAGCCTTGCATCCAGTAGAAACCCGATGTTCGTCAACCAACGTGTCGAGCGTCGCCAAGCCAGAAAGCTTCCGCCGCAACGAGTTCACTCGGTCTAGCACATCCGTTTGAGATACTTCTTCGCTGGACACAGCTGAATCTTTCAACATGCAAACAAGGATAGCCATCACGGCTGCGACGAATCAGCTGAGGCCGCTCCTAGAAACTGCCAACACCAGAAGATTCGCCACGACAGTTCAGTGCCTTAAGGTGTGTGGCAGTTGAGGATCTACCGTCGCTCCGAGGGATTCCTGACGAAATCCACTACGCTGGGTAAGAGCTCATCTGCCGCGCCTAAATCACAAGGATCCGCACAGCACTGAAACTGTACATACGTATCGTTCGGTCAGCAAGGAAGCTAGAGACAACTCGTGACACGTCCGGTCACGAGTCATGCACCAAATCTGCAGCAAATCACCTTCATCACAGGTGACAATTTCTGCGGATAGCCGTCAGCCTGATACGCCAAGAGCGAAGTATCTGTTTCAAAAGAGACAAGGTCTAGGGCTTCGTCACGATGTACAAGCGCATCCGCTCGCCCAATACGCACTTGATGAATGCTCAGACTGCCTGGACCAACCGACCAGTGGAAGCTCCAAGAACGTTCGCCCGCGAGATCAACCAAAACATCTTTGCCTGCCGATTCTGAGCCCTGGGAGAGATAGAAGGCCAGGCCGTCGCAGATATCCGTCCAATGATCGAGCCGACCAGCCACATCTACACCCCAGTCGAGTTGCTCCATCAACCAGTTGATCCGATCCTGGTTAATGGCCGTTCTCAATTCGACATCGGCCTCGTCTGTGAGCCGCTTCCAGTGCAGACGCATTACGAGTTCGGTGTACTCATCAACCGGCAACTCTCCCGACAGCCTTCCGACCAACTCTCGTTGCTGCTCAGCCGTTTTCTTTCCAATCTCGATCGTATCCGCCTGCGATCCACCAAAGTGTGGCCAGTCATGGACGGCAATGGCACCAGCGAGCCGACTGATGTCCTGCTCAAACAGCCGCCCCAACAGCAAGGCGATTTCGCCACTTAGACGGCTGTGTTCGGATTGGGTAACGACCAGATTATCACGGCGACGGAACATGACTGAACTCTCAGCAAGACAGAATGCAGAACATGCAATGAAGTGTGCGCGGGAGGGCGGTAATTTGCAATGTCTGGCGACTCGAGCAACTGCCCAGGGTCCAATGCGTGATTACAAATCACTGCCGCGACGCGAGGACAGAGAGGTCGCCATCAAGCGGAGTCCCCCAACGCCGGACCGTTGAGACGCTGGGGGCAGGGCGACGGAGTCAGAAGTCCTAGCGAGGGCCAAACAATGGCTGCCGCTGAGCCTGAGATGGATTCTGCTGCTGCGTATTCGGCGGGAAGCCAGTCCAGTCGCCGACGGCTTGTTCTACTTGCTGCTGAAACTGCTGCCCACGTTGCTGAATCTCTTGTTGGATCCGTTGCTGAGCCGCCTGAGTCGCTTGCTGCTTAAATTGCTGGGCCTGATTCGCCAGCTCTTCGCGAAAGTCACCAAAGCCTGATTGTGGCTGGTTGCTTACCGGAGCTTGCTGGTTTTGGTTGCCGAATCCGAAGAAGCCCGACTGTTGTCCGCCGGAGTTCTGTTGGCCAAAACCATTTTGGTTCGCCTGTTGAGAAGGAACCGGGGTTCCAAATTGAACACCGCTCGAAGGCTGATTGCCGAACTGTGGTGTTTGGTTTGGAGGCAACCCACCTACTGGTGGCTGGTAAGGCTCTGAAGTTGGAATATCGCCAGCTAGATGCTGCTGGTGTTCATCGATGACCTCCAGATACGGCTGCATTGCCTGCTGCCATTCCGTCGGGACGATCGCGTGAGCGCTGTTGATCAATCGACAAATGTTGTAGCCACTGAAGGACTCGAGGACAGTGTGTCGTTGTGCGTCGCCCAACATCACTACTGCAAACATCGTGATGGCCATCGATAGCAACAGCCCTTTGCCAAGTCCAAAGAGGGCACCAAGCTGCGTATCAAACCCCTTCAGGCCTGAATCTTCTAGTGATCCCTTCACAAAGCGGAATCCAATCCAAACCAGCAAGGACGTTGCCATGAACAAGCCGAGCATGGCAGCAAACAGGTTCCATGGATGCGGAGCTTCGATCATCCGAGAAACTGGCTCGCGAAAATTGACCGCGACGAAGTACCCCAACGCCAAACTGAGAATTGTTGCCAACTGCTTCGCGAAGCCACGTCGAGCTCCCCAAATCGCCGCAACAACCAGAATAAACAGAGTGATAAAGTCGTACGCTTGCATGATTGCTCCGATCAATTTTCCGACTCGGCCCGGCGCCCATCGGGATAGTCGTCCTTTGTTTGCACATTCTGCAGCGAATCATTCTTGCACGGCAGCTAAACCACGATGGGCTGGCTGCACAGCGGTCCTCGCATGCTCTGATTCGATTGCAGTGAACTCGTACCGAAAGTGCAGACTCTGGCACAACCCCAAACGAAGCGACAGCAGCGACAGCGATCGTGTGGGGAACGCCAGCAAACTCGACGCGAGAGCTTGCTATGGCTCCATGTGGCGAAAGGCTCGCAAACCGATCCACAGCGGGATGGTTATTGCCAAAACACTGATCAGCAGACTGCTTACCAGCCCAGCAATCATCCAGGCGGCCGACCCCAGCCCGGCCCATTCCACACGACTTCCGTCCGATTCAACCCAGTAGTACGTCGGTACGGCAACGATCAGCACAGCGCAAATGATATAGATGGCGCTGACAACTAGGTTCAGGGTGCCTCCAAAGCCTGCCGCAATTTTGGCAGGACTAGGTTCACGCAAGCTTGGGAATTTCGCACCCAGGCCTACAGCGATTGCGGACAGCCCGGTGCAGATCGCCCAGCAAACGATTTGGTGAATCCCGGCTACCCACGGCGTCCGTTGCAGAATTCCCAGCATGCCGTCACTGAGAAAGATGAGAATCGAACAAGGCAGTACCGAGACGGTGGCAGCAAAGATCAGCTTTCCCCACAAGATCCAGTCACGGTGCACCGGCAACGTCCCTAGGATCCAGAATCGCCGACCTTCCATACTGATCATTGGAAAGATAAACCGTGTCGTGAAGGTTGACTGAATAAGTCCGACGACAGCGAGATTCAAAAACCCAATCAATGTCATCCATGACTTCAAAGGCTCGCCGTATTGAAACCGCTGGATATTTACGAAATAGATGCCCAACAACCCAAAGAAAATCAGAAACTGAGTCCATCGCAGAGGGTCACGGCGAAACAGCCGCAGATCTTTGATCAGCAACAACTGGATCGGCTTGGGCAAGGGTGATGACAGGGTTAAAGCAATTCGATCCATCCACGACGTACGGATCTTGCGATTACCCCGTCCAACGCCGATCAATTGACTGTAAGCAGGTCGCAGCAGACGGCCGCCAATCCACGCCACAACAACCGGAGCGAGCATTGCGTTCGAGATCAGCACGGACAAGTATCCCAGGCTTTCACGCCATGACATTGAATCGACACCGTCCGCTGGATGGGCCGCCTCGAGCAAACCACTACTCAACCAGTAACTGGGCAGCAGCCTTTGTTCGCTTTGGCGCAACCGCCCCATCACGTCTTGAAACCAAAGAGGCGTCATTATGTCATTCGGGTTTGATGTAACGAAGTTCCATCCATAGAAAAACGCCACGCCGACCATCACGACGCAAATCAGAACCAAGGCATGAACTCGCACCTTGGGAAGAAACGCAACCAACAGTAGGCATGCGATCGCGCCTAACCCAGCAGGCAGGAACACGAATGACACCATGAAGGGCAGCAGCAGCGCGAAGTAGTACCACGGCGATTCCGCTTGAACTCCATAGGCCACCAACAGGGGACTACCTAGAAGAATAAAGCCCCAGCAACTAAGCACCACGGCTTCTTGAAACTTGTGCAGCGTGATTCGTTCCGCACTCGCCGGTGTCGTCAGCAAGTAGCGGACTTCTTCACTGTCGAACAACAGGCCATACAGAATAATGCCTGAAGAAACCGCCAACATCGCCAGCAACGATAGGAAGAAGATGTTGTAGACAACGTGAATGGTCTGCGCCTTCGTGGCCTCATGCGAGATGGCAGAGTCCAAGAGCTCGAACCCTTCGAGGAACACCCAGAACATTCCACCCCAGAAAACGCACGTCAAGAAGCCGACCACCATCACTCGCAAACGAGACTGCGAAAGCAAGCCATTAATCAATCGCAGGCCGTGCAGCATCCGAAAGCGTTGAAACAAATCTCGTTCAGCTGTCGCATTCAGCATTCGCGAACGCCTACCTTTCGTCCGCCGGCGCGACACGGTTTACGGTCGCATCGTCAGTGGCCACATCGTCTGAGGCCGCCATGGCAGTGAGTTCCAAGAATAGATCTTCTAGGTTGGAATCACTTTGCTGTGATTCACGCAACTCCTTCATCGTGCCCAGGAACCGCAACCGCCCCTGAAAGATGATGCCGATTCGATCCGCGATCTCTTCAGCGACAGAAAGCGTATGCGTCGAAAGAAAGACCGACGCGCCGTCTTGCGCCTTCTCACGAAGTAGCGTTTTGACGATGCGCATACTACGAGGGTCCAGCCCGACCATCGGTTCGTCCACGACCAATACACTGGGCTCATGCACCATAGCAGTCGCGAAGATGACACGCTGCTTCATCCCATGTGAATAGCTTTCCGCCAGTCGGTCCACAAATTCTGACAGTTCGAAAGCGGCAATGTTCTTTTCGATATTCTGCTCAGCGGTATCGGCATCTAGTCCATACATTTCGGCGGTGAACTGCAGAAACTCGCGACCAGATAGTTTCTCGTACAGATACGGTTGATCCGGGACATACCCAATGCGTCGACTTGCATCGCGTGGTGCCTTTACGGCGTCGATGCCGCAAACGCGAACTTGTCCATCGGTCGGCAGCAGGAGACCAACGATGGTCTTGATGGTCGTAGTTTTCCCAGCGCCATTAGGCCCCAGAAACGCTAGAACTTCGCCCGGTTGGACGGTCAGTGACAGATTGTCGAATGCCGTACGCGTTCCGTAGCGTCGCGTTAAATACTAAATTTCAATCATGGCGCCGTTTCGTCCTTGGCCTGCACCGGCGAGTCTTCGCCCGATTCCTCCAGTTCGTTCGAACCGGTTGTTTCGTCGGGCTCACGAATAAACTGCACTTTCACATTTGCCAGCCAAAGATCTTGACGCAGCACCGTGCCATCTTTCAGCACCCAGGTTTCGCTGACGGGGCGACGTGTTGTACTGATACCACTACCCGAGTCGCGTTGAAACACGACCTTCTTGGCTCGACTCATCGTGCCATTCCACTCCACCAACTCTTCGCCGACAACGCGAGCTTCGATTAACGTTAGTGGGCTGTAGGGCATCAAGGGCTGGTAGCTCTGAAAGGTCCAGGTTTGCCCCACGCGCAGGTCCGCCAACTTGGGTCGCGGCGAAAACGTGTCCGCAACCATGGCATCCGGCGGTAACTTGATATTCCGCTTGCGATAGACTTCCGATGTCTTGTTTTCCTCCGTCTTGATGCGTGCCGACAGGTCCAGCGTTTCGTCGTGAACCGTTCCCTGAATGTTCAGCAGGTTCTCTAGGTCGCTAACGTCCACACTGGTCTCAAAGCGTCCCAATTGGCCATAGTTGTCGAAGTGCAAATCTGTTGACACAGTTAGGTCCAACGGACCGATGTCGGCAGTCATCGCGGTTGCCAGGCTGCCCAAAATTCCCATCGTGTCTCGAACCATCTGATCAACGGGCAGCTGTTCGAATTGCACCAGACTGGCGATACGCCCCGTCCCGTCGAACGCTCTAGAAATTTTGTTTTCCGCCTGACCAATTTCCTTCCCATTCCAGCGAATAGACCACCTCACTGGCTCCGGATTCTTGACAGCAGTCTTTGGGAGCATCGCCTGATAGTCGGGCGGCGAGCCGGTCGTCAGGGCAGGGACAAGTTTTGTTGATACCAGCCAACCCATCGAGGCGATCCAGAGGACCAAAGCAGGAATCCAGTAGACGCGTGTTGGCATGTTGTTGGCTGCTTAATGACGGTGAAGAACGAACTTGCGGCGAAAGCCACTTTGCCCGGTGCCCTTCATTTTAGCGTAGCTGATTAGAAAGAATTCAAGCGAACCCAAACCCTCGCCCGCAGGTCACTTGACCGTAACACCTTACGTGGTCGGCATTTGCGGAACGTTTTTGTCATTTTTTGCTTGTTGCGCACTCCCCTCCGTTTGTTCCAGCGGACAGAGCGTGATAAGATGCCGCGGCTCAAAGTTGAGCATGGAGAACAGACATGACTAGCGGAACTTACTTCATTCAGGATTGCCCAACATGCGGCAGGTCGCTGCGCGTTCGTGTTGAGCACCTGAACCGCGAATTGTCATGCCAACACTGCAGCGGAAAGCTGCGGGCCTGCCATCCAGATGATGACGTTGCACCTAGGCAGGAAGACAGTTTGGCTCTTCTGAATCGGGCCAACGAGCTACTCGATCGTACTCGAATCGCCTAATCGCTTGTCTCAGCTGTTGGGAATCAGGCTTCACGCCAGCCCCAATGCCTAAATGGACACTAGGCCTGACAAACCTTCTCTAGATCCTCAAAGTACTGAGGGTACGTCTTTGCGGTGCAACCCGGGTCGTTGATCCTCACCCCCGGAATGCGTAGCCCGGGCAATGATAAGCTCATCGCCATTCGATGGTCATCGTACGTGTCGATCGTGGCCGCTGCGAGCTCTGCCGGCGGATGAATTGTCAGGCCATCATCGAATTCAACGACCTTTGCCCCGAATTTGCGCAGTTCGATGGCGAGGTTTCCAATCCTGTCTGTTTCCTTATGGCGGTTGTGCGCGATCTCGCGAATGGTCGTCGGCCCATCCGCAAACAGCGCCACCGCACTCAGAGTCTGAGCTGTGTCACTGATGTGCGCCATGCTGCATTCGATGCCCTTCAGCTGACTTGGCCCTTGTATGACCATGCTGCTACCAGTTTCTATCAACTCACAACCCATTTCGACCAGTAGGTCACAGAACTCCACGTCACCTTGCAAAGACTGACGATTCAGCTCCAGCACCTCGGCGCGACCTCCGGTGATTGCGGCCGCAGCCCAGAAGTAGCTGGCCGCCGAAGCATCGGGTTCGATTTCGTAGTTGAGCCCTCGGTACTTCGCGGTGGGAATCTGAAAACTCGATTCGGTGCTCACCGTACCCACCCCAAACGCTCGCATTACGGCCGTGGTCATTTCCACATACGGCCGGCTAATCAACTCACCGTCGACCTTAATCGTCACGGAAGATTTGGCGTACGGCGCCGCCATCAGCAACCCACTGAGAAACTGACTGCTAATGTTGCCTTTGATTGCGACGGCCCCACCATTCAAGCCGCAAGCATTCGTGCATTGGACAGTAACATTACG
>CAYQMZ010000337.1:0-8128 GCA_964418725.1 uncultured Pirellulaceae bacterium | reverse complement strand
GTTTCGCCACATTTGCCGTCTTGTTAATTGCTACCCGCGTCTTCGATGCAATCTGTGTCGGGTTGGCGTCTTGTGTTTTGCTCTTGTTCTGAGCACACGACGATGCTGAACAGCATCGTTTGGTTTCCATGGGTTCCCAGGTGTACTTGCACTTGGGGCACTCGTAGGTGTGTTTCTCGAGGACGCACACGGTTCTTGATTTGCCCAGCAGTGGAGGTTTACAAGAGTTGCAGCAGTTCGAACTGCAACTGCTGGAGTCACAGCTACTTGATCCGCAACTACGAGATCCGCCACTGGTATGACCGGAGGCGACGTATTTCGGATCGCTCAATCGTTGCCACGAGAATCGAACCTTTGGAATACAGACTGTTTTACTCTTCGTGAGCCAGCAGTAGTTTTCTTCGTCATCCAGCTCGACCTTCAACGTGCATGGTGTGCTGCACTTCGGACAACACGGCTTCTTAGCCTGAGCCGTGGAGCACAGTGTAATTCCAAGGGTGAGCAGGACCATTGACCAAATGAGTTTGATTTTGTGATTCATGGGATTCTGACAACCAAAGATACTTGAGGGGAAGATTGGAGGTGGCGAGGTTTGAAAACTCGCCGGAGGTATTTCGATATCTAAAGCAGAGTCTAAAAGTCGACCATGTAGCGAAGACCGTATACGTTGTACGTTCCTGCGGTGAATCCACCGACGTCTGCGTGATCTCGAATGTCGCCGTAGATGTAGTTGAGCTGCACCTTAGAGTGAGACGTCCAGAACCAGTTGAGTGCGGCAGTGAAGTTGCTGCCAACTCCTCCAAGAATGTCGTCGTCGGAAAGATCTAAGTACGAGAACCGTGCGGCTACCTGTAGGGCACCCCATCCATGTCCGCGACTTCCCTTGCACCGGTCAACAAGGAAGAAGTTCTCAAACGGTTTCACACGTCCGATGATGCCTTGTGTTCGCGAGTAAGGCTGGAATTCTCCCGTTAGGAAATACGAGGCTTGGACATATCCACCATGAAAGAAAAGGTCATTCCCGCTGTCGCGTTGCGTCCAATTTGCCTGAAACTCGGAGACCACTTGGAACGCACCGATGTTCAGTGCCAACTCCGCAGCAACGATCTCGTAATCGGAGATACCAGCGATACGGCCCGTGTTCAGCCACCGCTGGTCAGATCGGTTTTCACCACGAGTTCGAAAGCGTCCTTCGTTGTTGTTGGTGTCGCCATCGAACCGGTCGCCGTCCGGGCGGGCGTACATGCCGGCAATCGCCCAGTGCAGGTATCCGCGACCACCGGAGGAGTAGTCGTACCAAGGACTAGAAGACAAGCGAGCGTTCGCACTCAATTGAAGTGAGTCACCAATGAAGCGTCCGTCGGTTGACGTGTTCTCAAGACTGTAGACACCATATCGCCAATGAAACAGCTCGTTGTCCGTGTAGCCGTACATCGCGAGTCCGATGCGACGTGCGTCTTCGTTGAAAGCCTCGACGACTAGCGGCCGCTCCATAAAGACGTTGTATCGACTACTGTTCAGGTGATCCATTCCAAGTGGACGCTTCTGATTGCCAAGCAGAAGTGTCTGGTTGTAAGGAAGTTCCTTCCAGCCGAGATAGATGTCCTTGTACTCGGGGCGACCGGGGTTGTTGTAGTCGACCTCAAGTTTGTAGAGCATGGTCTCGAAGACATCGCCCTTCATACCCAATCGCAGTCGACGGAACGCGAAACGATCTTCGGTGTCGGTACCAAAATTGTCGTCGGCCGGATCAGGGTGCTCGAAGAAGCCAATACCTTCAGACTCTTGTGGGTATCCCCAGTAGTCGGCGTGAATTCGACCGGTCCACGACCACGAAGGCTTTTTGGGAGGCTGGTAGATCTTCGCTTTCTCGGCGAGTTTTTCGGCTGCTTCCTGCTCGGCCTCAAGCATCTCTTCGATATCAGCGAGTCGTGCTGCTAGCGACTCTAGACTGAACTCCTCGTCGTCCCCATCGGCTTCGGGGAGAGTATCCGTGGAATCAACTTCCAGTGCACTGTACGTGGTGTCCCAAGGCTCCAATTGGAGAGTCTGCGATCCATAAAAATCCGAATCCTGCGCGGTAACTTGACCAACGCAAGTGAGACAAACGATAGCTATGGCCACAAGAGCCGTGCGCGATTGCGTGTACATTCCACCTGTTCCGTATGACGAGGGATACCCGATCTGTTGGAGATACCGGGTTCATCGTCGTAGGCCTGCCGGCGGAATATTAAGATTCGCGCATCGCGTTAGAACCCGCATACCGCTAGCGACGGTTGTTTGGCGTGTGCGGGTTAGGGGGGCTTTAGTCGTGGCGAATGTCGTCACCCTCGACCATGTAAACCACCTCTTCGCAGATGTTAGTGGCTTGATCGCCGATGCGTTCAAACGAACGACTTAGCAGGATTTGAGCCAGAGCGCTTGCAATGTCGACAGGCTGCTCGATGCCCCGGCGAATCATTTCGTCGCTAAGAGTCTTGTCGAGTACCTGATCGTTGAGTGCATCAACCAGATGGTCGGCAGCGATGATAGATCGAGCTTTCATCGCATCGCTTTGCACGAATGCATCCATTGCATCGCGCAGCATCCCCTTCACTACATCGGCCATTCGCTGCACTTCTGGAAGGGGTTGTGTATTTGCCTTGCTAAGCATCAACTCCAGGCTTCCACAGATGTTCTTGGATTGGTCCCCGATCCTTTCCAATTCCGAGCAGATTCGAGTTGCCGACATCACGAATCGAAGATTCGATGCAACAGGGCTGTAGACCGTCAGGATACGCACGGCTTCCTTGTCGACATCCAATTGCATGGCGTCTAGGAGTTCTTCCTCGCCAAGCACCGTTTCGAAAACGGTATCCTGAGACTTACCTTTTACCGCTCCGACGACGCGACCCACCATGGTTTCTGTCAGTCGGCCCATCTTCGAGAGGCTGATTCTTAATTCGGCGATGTCCTCGTTCAGCTTTTTCATGCCTATCCGTAGCGCCCCTCGATATACATCTCCGTTTCTTTGTTTTTCGGAGTGAGGAATAGATCGGATGTCTTCTCATGCTCGACGATCTTTCCCATCAGCATGTAGATGCACTCGTCAGAGGCACGTCGAGCTTGTGCCATGTTGTGGGTCACAATCACGACCGTGTACCTGGATCGAAGACTGTCCAGCAATTCTTCGATGCGCTCAGTGCCTTCTGCGTCAAGCGCCGAACACGGTTCATCCATGAGGATGATTTTCGGCTTCAGCGGCAGCAATCGTGCGATGCAGAGCTTTTGCTGTTGCTCAAGAGTGAGGCCGGTCGCCTTCTTACGAAGGTTGTCTTTCACGTCGTTCCATAGCTGCACTTGTTCGAGTGCGTCCTGCACTAGCGCGTCTCGTTCTGACTTCTTCCGCTTTGAATGCAATCGTTCGCCGAAAGCCACGTTTTCGTAGACAGAGATAGGCAGCGGATTGGGACGCTGAAAGACCATCCCAACCGATTTCCGCAATTCGCTGAGAGCAACATCTTCGTCGTAGATGTTCTTACCAAGGATCTTGATTTCACCCTTGGTTGTCACATTGCCGTATCGTTCATTGATCCGGTTGAAGCTGCGCAGTAGCGTTGTCTTGCCACATCCAGATGGACCAATCAGCCCGGTGATGATTCCCTGCCGAATGTTGACGGATACATCGAAGAGCGCTTGGAAGTCGCCGTACCAAAGGCTCACATCCTTCGTGGTGATGCTGTAGCGTGGTGCGTCTGCATTGGCGTCAGTGGCCGTTTCGGTGTTCGACGTTGGAGAATCCATTAACCAAATCCTCCTGTCACATATTCGTAGGTCAGTTTGTTGTCGGGCTCCTCGAAGATCTTCTTGGTCTCGCCAATCTCAATCAGTTCAGAGTTGTTGAGGAAGGCTGTGTGGTCTGCCAATCGATGGGCTTGCTGGACAAGGTTCGTTACCAGGACGATCGTCATTTCGTTCTTGAGTTTCGCCAGCACGTCCTCGATCTTCATCGTGGTAACAGGATCGATCGCGATCGAAAACTCATCGAGACACAGTATTTGAGGCTGATGGGACAAGGCGCGAGCCAGCGTGAGTCGTTGTTGTTGCCCACCGGATAGTTTTGTACCGAGCGTGTGAAGGCGGTCTTTGACCTCGTCCCACAGGACGGCTTGCGTGAGACACTTTTCCACCAATTCATCAAGCTCGGATCGCTTGTTGAAGCCAGCCCGTCGCGGTGCGTAGGCGACGTTTTCGTAAATGGATAGCGGTAGACCAACCGGCAACGGGAATACCATGCCAACCCGGCGACGTAGGTCGTAGACATTCTTGATGTTGCGCACGTCGGCACCGTCGACGGAGACTCGGCCTGAAACACGAGCCGATTCCGTAAAGTCGATCGTGCGGTTGATGCACTTCAGTAGTGTCGTTTTCCCTGAGTTTGCGGGGCCGATGATGCCCAAAATCGTATTCGGTTTGACGTCGAACGAGATGTTCTGCAGCGCAAGATGGTTGCCGTATTTGACGGAAACGTTGTCAAATTCAACGATAGGGTCGGGCGTTTGCTGTTCTGTTTCGCTTACCATTTTTTTCTTGATCGCAGGTAAGTGCGTAGCGCAATCGACACACTGTTGACGGCGAGGACCAAGGCGATCAACACGACGGCGGTGCCATATTCGTAATGTTCGGGGGCGTTGTTGATCTGCGTTCTCAAGGTGTACAAGTGCATCGACAACGCCATCACTTTGTCACCGAGTCCGTACGGTAGGTAGTAACCCAGGCCTTCATCCGGAATCTGCATGAAGAAGGTTGCACCGGTAAACAAGATCGGTGCTGTTTCACCTGCGGCACGCGAGACTTGCAGGATGACGCCCGTAAGGATTCCGCTAATCGAGTTGGGCAACACAATCGTGCGAATGGTTTGCCAACGGGACGCACCCATGTTCCAGCAGGCTTCGCGGAACGACATCGGCACAGCGGCCAGTGCTTCACGCGTGCTGGTAATGATGACCGGCAACGTCATGACGGCCAGGGTGCATGACGCCGCCAGCAATGATTCGCCGAACCGGGCGAATAGAACAAAGGCACCAACGCCGAACAGTGCGTGCACGATGCTGGGCACGCCGGCCAGGTTGACCACCGCCAGGTTGATAAACCGTGTCCACCAGTTGTCTTTGGCGTACTCGTTTAGATACACACCGGCAAGAACACCGATAGGTGCCGAAACGATCAACGACACGAAGACCAGGAAGAACGTCCCGACAAGTGGAGCCCAGATCCCACCTTCGGTCATGCCGTTCCGAGGGTTCTCTGTTAAGAATTCCCAGGTCAGCGCGGGCCAAGCCTTATAAGCCAGGTACCCCAGGATCGCGAACACCGGTAATACAAGCAGGATCGACATCAACATGAACGAGTACTTGGCAATCGCTTCGGTGCGCTGCTTCTTTCGTTCCGCTGACGTTGCTGTGAATATCTCTCGTCGCTTTAACGAAATGCTCTGGCCTGTTTGCGTGGCGAGCTTGCCACTTTTGCGAAGCCCAGCAATCTCACGCAAGCCTGTCGTGATCGAGGGCCAAGGATCCGTATCTGTCCCATCGCCTTCGTCGCCCATCAATTGGGTGTCGTAGAAGAACTGAAAGCGAGGTTTGCCTTTCGCGTTGTCGGCCGCGCTTGCTCCGTCATCGGCGAAGGTAAACACGACTTCCTCAATATCCGTTTCGCCTGCCAGTGCGGCGGCGAGTTGATCGATGTCGTTGAAGCTTTGCTTGCCGTCGACTTCTTTGGAGCCAACGACATAGTGGCGAGTTTTGCCCGCTTGACTAGTCATTGGTGCGTCCCCGGATGCCTTTGACGACAATGTCCGCGGTCAGGTTCACCACGAATGTGAGCACGAACAGCACGACACCAATCAGAAACAGGACTTGGAAGTGTCGTCCGCCATCGACGGCTTCTCCCAGTTCCGCCGCAATGGTCGCAGTCATGGTGCGGACTGGATCGACGACGCTCTTGGGAATTCGCACTGAGTGGCCGGTACAGAGTAGAACGGCCATCGTTTCACCGATCGCTCGACCAATTCCAAGCAGGACCGCAGCAAGTAATCCATTCTTCGCTGCTGGAAAGAGAACCTTGTACACCACTTCCCAACGCGATGCTCCTAAAGACAGGGCTGCTTCGCGGTAGGAATCGGGGACAGCTTTTAGGGCGTCTTCGCCCACTGACACGATGACTGGCACGCTCATCAAAGCCAAGATGATGCTGCCGTTCAGGATATTCACACCCACAAGAGCCCGAGGGAAGAGGCCCACATCGTTGAGTGCCGCAGTGCTATCGATGATGATCGGACCCAGCACGACGACGCCGATGAAGCCCCAAACGATCGATGGAATAGCAGCGAGTAACTCGATGACGACTTTCAGTGTCTCACGTACTCGCCCCGAACAGAACTCGGACAAATAGACAGCCGCGCCCAGGCCGAAGGGAACCGACAGCAGCGTCGATCCAAGCGTTACGCAGCCGGTGCCTACCAGCAATGCGAAGATGCCGAATTGTGCGTTCTCTTCTGCTTCCGGACGCCACTTGTCGCTACCGAAGAACTCTCCCAGGTCTAACCAAGCGAGAGCAGGAAATGCTTCCTTGAAGACGAAGACAAAAATGGCCAGAACGAAGAGAATTGCGCTCCAGCCACATAGCCGAATGACCCACTCGATGGCAGGTTCCATCCGATCCCAGATCGAGAGCTTGACTTGACGTTCTCTGTCTTTGCTCACACTTAGGTCATTCACCAGATTTGATATCTAACCAAATAGCCAGTCGCATGAATCGACGCGACTGGCTCACGTTTGTTGTCGTTGGTCAGCTCAACTTAGTGAGCTGCAGTGGCAGCCGGCCAATTCGAGACCTGCTCCCAAGCATCGGTCGTGCCACCCTCGCCGTAAATCTGTTTGAGGTCAGCCAATGAGATCTCCTTCAGTGGATTCTCTGGGTGCACGTAAACCGCCAAAGCATCGAGAGCGACGACAAAGTGGCTCACGTCCTTCTGAAACTTCTCTTTGATGACATCGACTTCTTTTTGCTTGATGTCACGACTGGCGTTTGCCATCTGAGTCGTTCCCTTTTGAAGGCCAGCTAGGCCGACACCAGAGCCCCCTCCGGAAACCTCGAGCTTTACGTTTGGATACTTGCCCATATAAACCTCAGCCCACTTCTGAGCCAAGTTGACCATCGTATCAGATCCAGCGATCTTTATCGACGCATCAGGAGGCGTGTCGGCGGGAGGATCGCCACCACCGTTGGGAGCCGGTACGTAGCCGATCTCGGTAACAATCGCCTGGCCCTCGCTGGACATGATCCAATCGAGATAATGTTTCAAGGCACCTGTTGGTTCGCCGGCGGTGTAAATGTTCAACCCACGGGCAAGTGGGTAAGACCCATTCGAAGCATTCTCACTGGTCGGTGGTACAGCAGCCTCTGAATCTTTCGAGACAGCCAGCATTTTCACATCATCCGTCGCGTAGCCCATTCCGCTGTAGCCAATTGCGTTCGGGGTCTTCGCAACCAACTCGACGACGTCCTTTGATCCGCTTTGATCGATGGAGCCCTGTTTGAAGAAGCCATCTTTCCCGATGACGACTTCCTTGAAGTACGCGTAGGTACCTGAGTTGTTTTGTCGGCTGACACGTACAACTTCACCGCTTACCCCGGCGCCGGGGGCACCGACTTCCGAGCTGCTGTTACACCCAATGCATAGGAGAGCGGCGACAACGCCTAGACCCCAAAACGTCTTTTGCATATTTGCACCTGTTGTGAAACGAATAACTTCCGCACGAGCACGGAATCGTAGCGCTTCGGTATTAAGAATAGATGAAGGCTGCAAAGTCGAATAATGCCTTTGAATGCAGTCAATCGACGCATGGCCGATACCCGCACGCACCGTCCATTTGCACCTCAGATTGCAACCGACAGTCGCCCGTAAGTAAAGCGGGGCATTGTCCTGCGAGCCACATTTAGTGGGCCTCTGTGGGCAGTTTGAGTCAACTCTTCTGAGCGTGTTGCTGAGGCGTTAGCCACCTTACCAAGCCAAGCTTCACCGATAGAAGGTTCGTAGATGATTGACTTGTCTGACAGCCTACTTGCGGGCCGCAGACTCATGATG
>CAYQMZ010000336.1:3594-8169 GCA_964418725.1 uncultured Pirellulaceae bacterium | reverse complement strand
TCGCGAGGCGTGGTCGTCTTGTTGGTACGAAGAAGACAATATGCTCATCCAGCCGCAAGGTCGAGTTGCAGGCATTGTCAACGAGGTTGCCCATTCGTTGAAGGCTGGGGGTACTCAGGCATTCCTTGCCAAGCATTGGACCATCAACAGTGCGGCGCAAATGTCAGCGGCGCACGCACATTTGACGTGGGACAACAGGGTTTCTGTATCTGAGCCCATGCCGACGATCGCCGATGGAGCTCGGAAGTTCCCGACCTTCGACGCGTTCTCCGATGATCCGCTCAATGAGAATCCCGCCGAAGTCCAAAACTGGATGAAAGAGTTCTTCCATGATTGGGCCAAAGCCAATTTCGGCCCCGAACGAGCCACGGAGATCGGAGACCTTTTCGCAGAGGCTCACCAACTGGGAGAGGCCCAGCAGCTCGCCAAAGGTGTGAAAGGCGCTTTCCCACGGCTTTCTCAACGTCTACCCAGCGCGGTCGTCGAACTTTGGGCGGAAGACGGAGATCCTACATCCGCAACGGATCCAAAGTTCATTGATGCCATGCATCTCTATACGGAGTTCTGCAAATACAAGGACGACATTGTCGGAGCGGGAAATCGCGATCGCTACATGTACTACTGGCATTGGTTCAAGAGCCAGATCGAGTTGGGCAAACTGGCGATACTCCGGATGCATTTCGTGGAACTAGAGGACTCCGAAGATCAGGCGGAAGAGGACGCGGCAAAGGATTCGCTTAAGGATGAGATCATGAAGACATGGACCAGGATCATGAGTCACGAAGTACAACGCGTCCGCAATGAATCTGAGCTGAGTATCATTGCCCAGCTACAGCAATCAACCTGGGATGGCATCTTCCGCGGCGAACTGGACATTTCAGAAATGCCCTCGGGGTACGCAGGCTCGGCGGCCGTACGGGCCATGCCTGAAATCACTCAGATTTATACCGATGAAGACTTCGAACAGAAGGTGGTCTTTATCGGCAATGGAGCCATTACTGAACCAACGATGCACTATCGAAAGATGGGATCCAGCGACTCTTTCTCTACGGTAGAACTCGCTACAGTCGGCAACAATGTGTTGAAGGCAAAGCTGCCGAATCCCGGTCATGACTTTGAGTACTACATCAAAGGGAATGTCGGCGGCGAGCCCGTTGCGTATCCAGCGACAGGCGGTCCGGGCACGGCCAATATCAACCAGACCGTCATTACGGTTGAGCGAGTCGACTTTGGCGAACCGAAGCCCGCTGAACGGGTGGAGATGACACCGCAAATCGTTGCGGAGATGAACGGCTATCTGAAGAAGTACTACATGTCGTGGCTCGATCGGCCGGTAGAGTGGCTCGACAACAAGTCGCCGCGAGAAGCGTGCAAAACCGAAACAGGAAAGGCGAAAGTTAGCACCCTGATCCGTGGCATGGGATCTCCCACGACTTATGGAGTCGAAGTGCCGCGTCAGGCCATGCTCCGCGAACTAGGCCTTCCCCCTCTGACGGAGCCAACCGCCGGTAAGTGATATGAGCGATACGATATGACGAGCGTGCAGGTCTGCCGGGCCCGACGCTAGCGACCAACAGACAGCAACCAGCAACCACGACCGGCTGGCTACCTTCGCTTTCATGCCCATATTCTCGGTCAACGCATCCAGTTCGCGGCCTGCTACCAACCCCGCCATGAAAGAGAACTGCCCGCCCAAAACGGCTTGGTAAACTTTGCGGGTTATTGAAAGTTTAACGAAAGTAGCACCTAGGAGAGCACCGATACTGCCCAACAAGAAGTGTTTCGCAACGGGGGTTGGCACTAGCTTGCATTGAGGCAGGAAAGTAATGTTTCGGACAAGAGAGCTCTTCAAATTCGCGATGGCGTTGGCCATTGTCTCGCTTGGAACTTCCACAATTTGGGCTCAAGCGGGACTAACGCGTCACCAGCGAATTGCAGACTCGATCCTTCGCAGGAAGGCTGCATCGGAATTCGCTTCACGCAAGCTTCCATTCCAACCGCGAGAGCTGCCAGCCAAGTTACCGATCCAAGGCTCGGTCGGCGTTCTGCAAGAGGCATTACCGACGGGCGATCAGCCGCCGAATCCGAATGGGTTCGGCTTCAATGATCTGCTGTCAACAGGCAGTGACGCAAACAGCAGCGACGCAGCGGCACCAACGCAAGCTCCTGCAGTGCCCCAATCTAGCGAAGCGCCACCAAGCATTCAAAATATGCTTGAGCCAACTCCAGCAGTTCCGACACCGGCCCAGCCCGCGGCCGCAGCTGCCGCCGGCGAGAGTACCATTTGCGACCCGTCATATCCAGTTGCGCCGCCAACCGCCGCACCGAGCTTTCCTGAAGCTCAATCGATCGTTCAAGAACAGCCCGTCGAAAGCTACGGCGTAGAATCATCCGGCGGATACCCTGTTACACCTCACCAACCACTTACCGTACCATCCAGCGTCAACTACGAAGATCCTTTTGCATCTCCGCTGCCTGCTCCGATTTACTCGGACGCGTCCAGCGTCATTGGCGGCTGCGATGCGTGCGGAGGCGGTTGCGATGGCCACTGCTCAGGTGCCCCAGCATGCGGAAACTCCGGATGTTCGGGCGTAGGCTGCATCGGATGTGGCGGCCATCGTCGCGGATGGATCTCGACCTTCTCACTTATGGGTGGAGTCCACGGATTCAAGAACGGCGTTAACCGCGGTAACAGTGGAAGCTTCGGATTCCAAGAAGGATTCAACTTGGGCTCTCCGTTTAACTTCAGTGCTCTTGGCATGCAGTCTCAGGTTGGCTTCCGTGCAACCCAAACCGACTTCAACGGTTCAAGCTTTACAGTTGATTCGCGGTCGCAGTTCTTCGTGACAGCCGGTCTGTTCAAACGAAACGTCAACGGCTGGCAAGGCGGTTTTGTCATCGACTACTTGCATGACGACTGGTACACGACCATCGACCTGGGCCAACTGCGCGGCGAACTGAGTTATGCCGCTGCGAACGGCAGTAGCGTTGGATTGATGTTCACCACTGGCCTGTTTGAAGACGACACGACATCCGTACTTAGCGGAACGAGCGTCGAAGAAGATTGGGAGACGCTGGACTACTACGCGTTTTTCTACGAGGTTCAATCTAATCATCATCGCCGAGGCAAATGGCGAGTCTGGGTTGGTTTGACCGGCGAAAGCGACGGCATCATTGGCTCGGATTTCAAGATTCCACTTGCCGGCACTTGGTCACTTGAGCCCGGCTTCACTTACGTCGTCCCAGACGAGGCAACCGGCAACGGAGCCAACGCCGAAGAGGCTTGGAACGTGGGCGTCAACTTGGTCTGGTACCCAGGTCGAGCGATGGGCGACCTCAACTACCGCCGTCTGCCAATGTTTGACGTGGCAGGCAATGGCTCGATGGTTTCACGCCGCAAGTAGTCCGAGTTGCCACTCGCCTAGTTCAAGAGTCAGATCAACTGAACTCGCCACGTTAAACGCGTGGCGAGTTTTCTATTTGCAGACACTCAACGCACACTGCCAAACGACGCAATGACAAATCGAAAGCGTCATCGGTCCAGTGCTGAGTCGTTAATTCTTTAAAAGGTAGGGCCCGGTTCCTACCGGCCTTTGTGCGGCTCAACTCCCGTTTTGTCCGGTGAACCGGACCTACGAATCAAACGAACTAATGACTCAGGGCGCTAGAGCTAGGCCGCATAACGCAATCTAGGACGAGCCAGCAGCAAACCCAATAGTGCGGCAGACAGTAGAAGGTGCTGCGACGCTGGTTCCGGCACGCTGAAAGCTGCCTCCCCACTGCCCTCTTCATCGATTCGCATCTGGCCGAAGTTCCTGGAAAGAAACAGGAAGTCGCTAAAGTTGACTTCGCGATCAAGGTTGAAGTTGCCATCTTCCCAGTCTGCGTCCGTCGTCCCAAAGTTGCGAGACAGGACCAGGAAATCGCTGAAGTCAACGTTGCCGTTCAAATCCGCGTCGCCGAAGAATGTCTGGTTAACGTCGACCCAGAATTCGCGATCTAGTTCGCTAACGATTCCGTCGCCATTCAAATCGAATTTGACATCGTCACTTTGCAGGCGGACCGCCTCCGTCAACTCGACAATTCCTACTTCGTCGCCGTTGCCACTGGAGATCAGTTGGATGTCCTCCCACAGCAGCTCCTGCCGCAACTCGTCACGCCGAATACGCACCCAATCCGTGTTGTCTTGCGCAACCACTGAAATGTCGTAGCTGCCATCTTCATATCCCAGTTCACCCAGCGCCTGCAGGTCTAAAGTCTCGCCAGTAATTCCTTCTATCTGTTCGCCATTCACGAACCAGGTCAGATCGATGACCTCGGGATCAACGGTGTCGACAGTAATCTGCTGAAGCTCACTAATCTGGCCAGCATCCGTGAAGGAATCAATTGGATCGACCCGTTCATAGATATCCAGAACTAGCTGCTCTCGAGACACCGCGTCAAACGGTCTGCCAAGTGTTCGCATCTTCGAGTTGTCCGACGGCCGGTAGACGCCTTGCTCGTGGAACATCCCACCTTCGTAGGCTCCGATCGTACCGATTCCCGGCTGCTCGTAACCAATCCAGTGGGCCCACT
>CAYQMZ010000336.1:0-3584 GCA_964418725.1 uncultured Pirellulaceae bacterium | reverse complement strand
GTTGTCGCGTTCGCAAAAATCGGCTCTGGCCCCGAATAGTTCGTCCCGGCGAAGTAGTACTCGTCCGTCAGATTCGAAAACGTATGGGCAATTTCGTGAACGGCAATTTCGTAGGCTTCCGGGTTTGCTCCGGAAAAAACGGCAAACGTGCCACCTGCTCCGCCACGCCGTTCCGAATTGACGGAAACGAACTGCATGTCTGGTGCAAAGATGTCAGTGAAAGGGATGCTTCGCAGCAGCACCTGATCTGCACTCAATGCATCGATGTATAGAAGGCGTTCGGTTTGTCCGTCAAAGTAGTACGACGCACCAAGCTCGGTATCGACATCAATCTCGTCAGGTGGGCTGTCGGCACCGCTCTCGTTGGAAATCACGTTGATGCGATGCTGGTTAAAGAAATTCTGATACCGGTTGTACGGTTCCTGGGTGAACATGTAGTCAACCATCGATCCGATATGAGACTCGTACAGTGGCAACTCATGTTCTTGGTAACCGTCGCCGAGAAAGACCATGTCTACGCGATTGCTCGACGGTCCCGTCCGAGTTGAAATCAACTCTTCAGCTCTTCCCAAACCGCCCGCGAACACGATGAAAGCCAGCACGCGCAAGGTTCTGCCGAAAACGTCAAATCGAAAGCGATGCATGGCGAGTTAATTGAAAAGTGCGTGTCGCATGGCGGACCGATGAAAAAGCCCGTACGATTTCATCATATCTGGGCTGGAGACTTTCCCAAGGAATTGGCTTGCTCGAGACGATTATTCTCGACGTGCGACGTTAGGAGTTGGTAACACAGATGGCCGTTGTTGTGCGTTGTAATGATTGTTCCGTTGAAAAGCGACTCACTGACCAGGAGATGTTAGCGAGCCTACAGAGCCGCGGAATGCTCAAGCGAGATTCCAAGCCCGCCCCAGATCTTTTGCGAGAGCTGCTAGGCACTATCGCCAATTCGCTGCCTTGCAACGAATGCGGTGGACTCGGCAAGTCGATTCACGACGACTGGAGCGACGAGTGGTCCGACGAGGTTTTGTGCGAAGGCTGCAAAAAACCAATCGATCCGGAGAGACTCGAGATCTTTCCAGACACCAAACTCTGTCCGGCATGCCAAAAGAGTTTGGAAGCGGGAGGCACGCCCGGCCAAGAAGCCGAATACTGCCTTCGTTGCGGTGGATTGATGAAACTGTCCAAACGTGGCGGAGCTGGCGTGGCCGCTTACAAGATGGTGTGCTCAGACTGTGGCAAGTCTGCCTGACAGGAATCGTCGCAACTGGCGATTCCGCTTTTGACTGAATCGATCCCACCTTGCGGCTTCTTGTACCACTTTGGCGACCGCCGAGTTCAATCGAGATTGCTCTGAGACGGCCAACGCATCATGATAGCGATAGCGGGCGGCGAACCTGCCAGGCGTAGGGCAGTTACCGGCATTCCCCAACACGTCTGAGCGATTTTCGGTTTACCCAGCGAACTGAAATGCGACGTGATGCGTAGCAATCGCTTGGTTAAGCGGGAAGCTCCCGCAGAACATGGGTCAGAAACTCATTCTGCGGCAAACCTCCAACGTGCCCTAAGCGGGCGAGTGCGGAACCTTCGAACAGGATATCGAAATGAGTGACGGTCCTTACGACTACAAACAAGCGACTCAAGACAGCGATAAGCCTTCCGGTGACGGCGGACAGCCGAAGAAGCCCTTCCGCTTCTTGCCTTGGTGGTGGTTTGCCATGCTCATCATCTTCGTCGCCGCAAGCTATTTCGTCGCGAACGTGGAACGCGCTGCCGGCCAACTGCTATTCAATGCCGGCGTCTTCTTGGCAATCTCCATCGCCGTCTTGCGATACTGCTTTCGCGGTCCCGGTCGCTTGGCAGTTCGAGCGATCCCACTACTAGGGTTCGTGGGTCTTCTCGCTGCTGCTTCGACACTGCGAGTCGACGACATGGACGGCAACCTGATCCCTCGACGGGTTTCGTTTCGCTGGGACAAACAACGAGACGAATTACTTGAAGTCCCCGAGGTTGAAAGCGACAAGATTGACCTCGCAACGACTTCGGAAAGCGACTTCCCTCGATTCCTCGGGCCCAACGGTAACGGCACCGTCGACGTCACTCTTGCCACGGACTGGAACGCTCAACCTCCTGAGCAGGTTTGGAAGAACGAAGAATTCGGCGCGGGCTGGGCAGGCTTCGTCGCCGTGAATGGCTACGCCGTAACGTTAGAACAACGTGGTGAGAACGAGATCACAAGCTGTTACGAAGTCGAGACTGGCGAGCTACGCTGGATGCACCTCGAAGAGGCCCGTCACCTAACGGTACCCGGTGGTATCGGCCCTCGATCAACGCCTACCATTTACGAGGATAAGGTCTACTCGCTGGGCGCCACCGGAATCCTATGTTGTCTGGATGGTGCGGACGGCTCGCTGATCTGGCGGAAGAATCTACAAGAGGAAATTGGCACAACTCCCGATCAAGAAATGGCACGCATTGCTTGGGGTAGAAGTTCGTCGCCACTGCTCGACAACAATCGCGTCATCGTTCCGCTGGGGATGCCCAACGGAGCTTCTCTGATTGCCTTTGACGCTGAAAGTGGTGAAGAGCTCTGGCGACAGGGCCAGCACCAGGCGAGCTATGCCTCACCCATGATTGCGACGCTTGATGGTGTTCGACAAATTGTCGCAGTCTGCGAAAGCGAAGTGTGCGGGCACGATGCCGAGACCGGCGAGCAACTGTGGGAGTTCCCGTGGCCCGGCAGCAGTAGTGCGAACGCCAGTTGCTCGCAGCCAATCGACGTCGGTAGCAATCAGCTGTTTTTGTCGAAAGGCTACGCCCATGGTGCTTCCCTTGTTGAAATCAAACAGGGGGAAGCTGGATGGACCGTCGACGAGCTATGGCATAGCAGCCGAGTGATGAAAACGAAGTTCACCAATGCTGTCTTGCACGAAGGACACATCTACGGAATCGACGACGGAATCCTCTCCTGCGTCGACGTAAAGACCGGCAAGCGACAATGGAAACGAGGGCGCGTGGGTCACGGACAAGTCCTCAAGACTCCCGGTGCGTTGCTCGTCCAGGCAGAGTCGGGAGACGTCCTGCTCTTTGCTCTCAACCCCAAGAAGAATCAGCAACTAGGTAAGTTCTCGCCGCTCGACGGCAAAACGTGGAACAACTTGTGACTGTATGGGAACTATCTGTTGGTCCGCAATGGCGAGCAGGCCGCATGTTATCGACTGCCCCAGTAGAGATCGACAATCCAGTTAGCAGGTGCTGTGGTCATGAGTTGACGGTCCAAACAGATTGGCGCACGTTCATAGTGCGTGACGCTTGAGTCGGCCCGCGATTCTAGTTGTTTGGGCTGTTTCGAGTTTGCAAGTTTCCGCTCTAAACATCGCATTCCGCCAATGCGTGAGGGCATACCAATCCTTGACGACTGGTTATACTGGAGCGGAAACCCGCAACCACGTCCGACTGATGTCGCATGATCGACGAAGAACCTGAAGAGCTTGAAGTAGAAGACCACGCGTTGCCCGAATACTCGATCTGGGACCGCCTAGTTTCTCCGTTCGACCGAGCGATCGAATGGACGATGGGAACTGCAG
>CAYQMZ010000335.1:0-8171 GCA_964418725.1 uncultured Pirellulaceae bacterium | reverse complement strand
AACCGAGACAGCACAATCCAAGTGGCAAAGTAAACGACGCAGCGAATCGCAAAAAACGGTGCATTGAGAAACGGCGTCTTATGTTGCAGCAACGCGTCATGGGCAACTGCCTCGGCGTCATTCCAGTGGTACAACGCACCGCTACCGGTGAACAACGAAAGCAGCACGGGCACAAATAATATCCCTAGCACCGGCATTGGAGCGGCCAACAATTCCGCAAGCCGACGCGTCGTGACACTCCAGCGGGCGTTCGTCAGATGCTGCAGGATCACGAAGAACAGTGCCCCGAGGCTGATGCTGAGACAAAATGAAACTCCCAGCAGGTACGCGTGAGCGAGTCGAGGAACGGAATCGCCGTAGAACGAAAACGTTGTTGCGGCAGTCAAACTGACGCCACCACCTACTATCAGTGCACGTGGGCTTACTCCAACGCGACCAAGTGAATAACGATCGGCTACCGGATTCCTGAGTGTTGCGGTACTCATGCTCAATTGAACTCCCGAAGGTTGGGGCGATAGTCCTCAGGAACGTCATCAATCGTCGACTGTTGACTGCGTTGCAATGCACGGACATATGCCACGATTGCCCAACGCTCGCGCGGAGCAATTTGGTGACCGTATGCTGGCATCTTTCGCACACCGTTGGTGATCGCGTTAAAGAGTTGGCCGTCTGGTTGTTCGAACAGATGAGGCGAATGCAAGCTCGTCGGCGGCACCCACGTTCCCTGCTCCAGTTCCAACGCCCGCTGCGAAGCGAGTCCGTTTCCATAGCCTGCTTTGCCGTGGCAAACGGCACAGTGAATGTTGAACTGAGTTCGGCCATCACGAAGAAGCGTTTCGTCGACGTCGATCGGCACACGATCTACGTAGTTGGGAAGTGCGGATTCGGGTACCTGCGTTTCCTCGGTCGCCGCACTGTCGCTCTCGATCGCGACCTCAATCGTGGCAGGCTGCTCAACCATCGCACTTGGTTCAATTCCGTAGACGAAACGAGGATCTTTCACTAACGAAGAACCTCGTGGAATTGTCCCTTGAACTCGCGGTCGAGCTGCTCGCCCGTCCGCAAAGAGCGACGAGGTTGTCTGCGACTTGAACTTTGGTTGAAAATCCATATCGAAGAAGTTGTGCACGCGGGGTTTGTCCGAGGTCGTCGCTCGAGCTTTCGCGATCATCAACGGTGGGATCAATGCGAAGCTACCGAGCACGACGACACCCAGCGTCAACACTCTCGGGATGGGCGTCTCTTGCCGGTGATCCTCAATGTCTTCGACGTGGATCGCATCCGTAACGTCACGAATGACTTTCGCCGTGCTGTCCGCAAACAACTCGTCTTCGGCTTCGACCATCAAGAAAAAGCCATCGTCCGTCACGCGACGAAAACGCTCGTTGGTGAGCAAGGGGTTCGACAGTTTCGGCAATCCATTCAGCATCAGCATTCCAAAGAACGTCGCGAACGCAGCCAACAAGATGACTACTTCGAACGTAACAGGAATATTTGCTGGTAAGCTGAACATCGGCTTGCCGCTGATGATGTACGGATAGTCGACAGTGTTCGTCCACCACTGAAACGCCAGAGCAGAAACGCCTCCGAACAGCCCCGCCGCCAGTGCGAACCAGGGCAGCACGGATTGTTTGATTCCCAGCACATCGTCGATCCCATGAATCGGAAACGGCGTGAACGCTTCGACCTTCGAGAACCCTTCGTCCTTCAAAGTCTTTGCTGCTGCCACCAACTCTTGCGGCGACTCGAACTCAGCAAGTACGCCAAGTCGACGCGGTACCTTTGCATTTGTCGCGACGCCGCCTTCCGTCGCCGCCGTATCTTTCTTTTCTACTCCTGACGAAGCAATCATGACGTGGCACCTCCAGCCAACGCAGGTGTTGGTTCAAGCTCAGGTGTGGGACGTTTCGTTTTGCTAGGCTTCGACTTCGTCGCGGGTGGGGGCATCACAGCTTTTACTTCAGACATGGCAACCATTGGCAGGTAGCGACAGAAAAGAAGGAACAGAGTGAAGAACAACCCAAAACTGCCTAGGAACATCAGCACGTCGATCGCCGTTGGCTTGAAGTAGCCCCAACTGCTTGGCAGAAAGTCGCGACTGAGCGAAGTAACCGTGATCACAAATCGCTCAAACCACATGCCAACGTTCACGAAGATGCAAATGGTGACCATCATCCATGGCGTCGTTCGAGCTTTCTTAAACCAGAACAGTTGCGGTGTGATGACATTGCACCCAACCATCGTCCAGTAGGCCCACGCGTAGGGACCGAATGCTCGGTTGACGAACGCGAACTGCTCGAAACCATTACCGCCATACCAGGCGATGAAGAACTCAGTCGCATAGGCGAAGCCAACCATCGTGCCGGTGGCGAGAATGATCTTCGTCATGTTCTCGAGGTGCCGCTCTGTGACGAGGTCTTTCAGTCCGAACCATGCGCGGGCCGGGACCATCAACGTGACAACCATTGCGAATCCGCTGAATACCGCGCCGGCAACGAAGTACGGCGGAAAGATTGTGGTATGCCAGCCTGGAACCTGTGACACAGCGAAGTCGAAACTCACGATCGTGTGAACGCTCAGTACTAACGGCGTCGCGAGTGCGGCCAGTAGCATGTAGGCCTTTTCGTAGCGACTCCACTGTCGGGCAGAGCCAGTCCAACCGAGTGCTGCTAAGCCGTAGGCGAATTGCTTGATCTTCGAAGTGGCCCGATCGCGAAGTGTGGCAAGGTCGGGAATCATGCCCATGTACCAGAACAACGCCGACACAGTCGCGTAAGTGGAAACAGCAAAAACGTCCCACAACAAGGGACTGCGAAAGTTCGGCCACATGTCCAGCACTTGGCTTGGGTACGGAGCCAACCAATAGACGAACCAAATTCGCCCAACGTGGATGGCTGGAAAAATCCCCGCACAGGCAACCGCAAAGATGGTCATGGCCTCGGCAAAGCGATTGATACTGGTCCGCCAGTTTTGACGAAACAAAAACAGGATCGCCGATATCAGAGTCCCCGCATGACCAATGCCAACCCAAAACACAAAATTGGTGATCGGCCACGCCCAGAAGACAGGCGAATTATTGCCCCACACGCCAACGCCGGTTGCGATTAAATAGCCGGTCAAGCCGAATAGCAGCAGTGTCAGGGATGATGCAATGCCGAACGCGATATACCATGCTCGCGGCGTTGTGGGACGTTCCGTGATTTTACAAACGGTTTCGGTAATGGATGCGTAGTCGTGGTCGCCGGTAACCAGCGGCGGATCGGCATCCACGGTGGACAACGTTGCGTCAGCCGTTGACATGTTCTAGTTCCTCGTGCGCGTTAGCCTTGTGCTCGTCATGAGCGTTGTCGTGCGAAAGTTCCGTAGCATCCTGCTCGACAAGCTTTGGGTTCAGATTGCGAATGCGTGCGAGATATTGCGTCCGCGGTTTAACATTCAGTTCCGACAGCATGCCGTAAGACCGGTTACTGGCATGTGCTTTCGCGACGGCACTGCTGGGGTCGTTGAGGTCCCCGAATTCGATTGCTTGTGAAGGACAAGCTTGCTGGCAAGCCGTTTTGAGCTCGCCGTCTTCAATCGTGCGACGGCCTGTTTTGGCGTCGATCTTGACCTTTTGGATCCGTTGCACACAGTAGGTGCACTTCTCCATCACGCCTCGACTGCGAACGGTGACTTCGGGGTTCACCGACAAAACCGCGAGTTGTCGATTGGCGTCTTCCAGATCCTTGTTGTAATCGAAGAAATTAAAACGCCGGACCTTGTACGGACAGTTGTTCGCACAATAGCGAGTGCCGATGCAGCGGTTGTAAACCATATCGTTGAGGCCTTCGTCGCTGTGAACCGTTGCAGCGACCGGACACACTTGCTCGCACGGAGCGTTCTCGCAGTGGTGGCACGCAACCGGCTGATGTGCGACCTCCGGATCTTCAAGATCGCCAGTGAAGTAACGATCGATGCGAAGCCAGTCCATTTCGCGGCCTAGTGCGACTTGATCCTTACCGACGATCGGCACATTGTTTTCGGCTTGGCACGCAACCGTGCACGCGTTGCAACCTATGCACTTATTCAGGTCAATCGCCATACCCCACGCCTGACCGTCGTACGACGGCTCTTTCCACAGCGGCTCGACCTCTGGAACGTGAACGTGGTGGTCGACAAAATCCGGATGCTTCAGGTAGTGATCGAGTGGACTTTCGCGGATGAGGTCGTCAACGCGGCGGCCAATCTCTTCCATCCCCACCTTGTCGATCGCGTGATGGTCTTGGGTCGTCGCGAACTCGTAATCGCGATTAACAGGAGTGACATTCACCTTCGTCGCCACGAGCGGATTCTCAAACGATCGAATTGGGTTCACATCAACGCCCACCGACGCAACATTTTCTTCCGCGTTGCCGCCGACAACGCCAACACGAGTTCTGCCGTAACCCAACGCCAGCCCAATGCTGCCGTGAGCCTGACCGGGCATCACATAAACGGGCACCTCGACGCTACGGCCCGAAATTTCGGTACGGGCGAATTTCCCGTGTTCCAGGCCGAGTTCTTCGGCGGTCGCCGGAGAAACGAGGGCGGCGTTGTCCCACGTTAGTTTCGTCAGGAAATCCGGCGTCTCTTGCATCCAGCCGTTGTTCGCGAATCGTCCATCCAGCGTGCTAGAGCTCGCCGTGAACACAACTTCGAGGCTGCCGTTCTCCTTGGGTGGATCGTAGCGATAGCTTTTGGTCGCTTTCCCGCTCAGTGGTCGTACGTGAGTACCCGCGAGCAGACCGTCATGAACAAGTTTCTGCCATTGCGTTGTCGTCAGCTTGGTGCCTAGAGCCTGGCCGACTGATTCTCGGACGATCTGCTGGGGTTCGCGACTGTCGCCTGCCACCTGAGCCAACAACTCAATCGAAGATCGCCCCTGCAGCAGCGGCGCAATCAAAGGTTGGGCGACCGATATCGTTCCGTCCCAGCCGCGCACGTCGGACCAAGACTCAAAGTCGTGTGCGAGGGGTGCATGCCAAGTGCACGCTGCGGAGGTCTCGTCGTCGTACAGCCCCAATCGGATGGTCGTTGGTATCGACTTCAAAGTGTCAGCAAAGGACAGGTTACCCGGAGCGTCGTAAGCTGGATTGCCGCCGATGACAAAAAGCGTATCAATCTGCCGCCGCTTGGCATCATCCACAAGCGAGTTGATGGGCTGCATGGCGAGGTCACTCGCGAGCGGCAGCAGCTCTAAACTGTTACCAATGTTGCCCAGCCGATCGTTCAACAGCAACGCCAGCTCTTTCACGGAATTTGGCTGCGTCTCGCCGACAACAACCAGCGACTCGCCACGGTGCTCCACCAAATCTTCAGCCAACGCCGTCGCAAACTTTGCCACTTTTTCGTCGAGCTGTTTCGACTTGGTGGCGATTGGTTCCAGGCCAAGTTGTTCGCTCACGAGTGCTTCGACATGCCCTAACAGTTCCGGAATCTGCGACGACCGAAGTGGCAAACGATGATCGGCTGCGGCCCCCGTGAGACTGAACTGACTCTCCACAATGTACAGACGACTCATTGACTGATCGGGAGTCCGACCGTTGGCGAAGGCTCCTGCGTTGCGAATCGCCGTCGGGTGCACGCCCAACAGGTCGACGTCGAAACAAGCAATCCGTTTTGCTTTCTCGAGCTTCAGGTTTACACGGCACTTGCGACCGAAGACGCGTTCAGTGGCCCTTTCGTTTTGGCTTAGCGGAGCATATTCGTAGAAGCGGACCTTGGGAAAGCGATTCCGGATTCGCTTCAGCAAGGCTTTCCGAGAGGCGGACTCTGACGGCTCGAGCAGAATCGCCAAACCATCGCCGCGTTTTTTCGCCAGGGTTGTGAGCTTATCGTTTATCGATGCATCAAACTCGTCCCACGTCCGAGAGAACGTCTGGCGTGGCTGCGTTTCGCGGATCGTGTCACTGCGATCTGGATCGTACAAACCAAGAATGCTCGCCTGCGCGAAAGTGTCCGTGGCTCCGTTACTGTCGGGGTGGTCCGGATTCCCTTCGACCTTGATTGGTCGCCCGTCGATGCAAGTCATGAGCAAATGCCGAGGCATCCCCGCGATTTCAATCGACGTGGCAAACTGCTCCGTTTCGCCCGGTACTCGATTTTCGGGACGGACGGCGAGCGGCACAATCTTTTCGGCTTGCCAGCGACAGCCTGCAAGACCGCCCAACGCCAGCGAAGCTCCCATCAATTCCATCCAGCGGCGTCTCGAAACGCCTTCAGGAAACTCCGACGCCGCGGTCGGGAATTCACGATGCAAAAAGTCCTTGAACTCGTCCGTTTCTTGGAGTTCACCGAGACTTCGCCAGTACGTTTTTCCGTTTCTCTGTTTCATCGGTGACACGTTGAGCAGTTGGTGGAGGCGTTGATATTCAATTCTTCCTTGATCCGAGCACCCAGTGTCTCGGCGTCCTCCGGCGGAACCCAGTCGAGTTGCGTGACCAGGTCTAACGGCCGAAGATGCGGTTCAGGATTGCGATGACAGTCGATGCACCAGCTCATCGATAGCGTTTCTGCTTGATAAACCTGATCCATCTTGTCCACTCGTCCGTGACACGAAACGCAACTCACTCCACTGTTCACGTGGGCCGCGTGATCGAAGTAGACAAAATCGGGCAGGTCGTGGACCCGCTCCCATTCGACAGGCTTCCCAGTCGCTTGGCTTTCGCGAATCGGAAGCAACTTTTCGCTGTTCGTGTGAATCGCAGAGTTCGCGACAGAGCCATCAGGGGTAGCCGCGCTGTGGCAGTTAATGCAGGTTTGCGTCGCGGGGATCGCAGCATGAGCCGCCTTATCGACGGTCGTGTGACAGTAGCGGCAATCCATCTTGAGCATGCCGGCGTGCGTTTTGTGACTGAACGGCACAGGCTGCTCTGGCGAGTAGCCGACGTTTGTCGTTTTGGGCGATGTTCCGTAGGCACCGACCGCGAGGCCGTAGGCTCCACCGACTGCGACGAAAACGCCGAGCAGCGGTATCAGTTTGTTGGTCCAAGTTGGAAATTCAAATCGTTCCATCACAACGCTCGAAAGCTGCCGAGTGAAGATGTTTCGTGTCAGTTACCTCACTGGGATGTTAGGACGCGCGCAACGAGCCATCGACGTGGCAAATTGTCGCGGTGTGCGAAATAGCCCAGTGAAACGCGTTTTCAAAACAGAGGTGCGACGATTTGTCGCAGGGCTGACATCGTTAAACCGCCTCGTCGGCGGGTGACGCGTTACGGTGCGCGCTTCTTCAGCTTGCGTTGCAGAGTTCGCCGCGGGATATCAAGAATCTTCGCAGCGTGTGTGATGTTGCCATCACAATCGGCAAGCACCTTTTGAATGTGATTCCACTCGGATTCTGCTAGTGACTGCGACTGGATTTCTTCACTTTCAAGATCGTCGGCTGGCTCCGCGTTTAGAGCTGCCAGAATTTGGTCTGCATCGGCGGGTTTGGTCACGTAGTTAACAGCACCAATCCGCATTGCTTCGACAGCGTTCGTGATACTTCCGTACCCAGTCAGCACGATTGCTTTCGTATCCGGTGAGCTCTCGAGAATCAGCTTGAGCACTGTCATGCCCGATTCGCCGGGCATGCGCAAATCCACGACGGCGAGTTTGGGGCTGAGCGACTTCAGCAATTCGACAGTTTCCTCACAATTGCCGGCCGTCACGACGCTGTACCCACGCGATGTGAAGGCGCGCGCCAACGTCGAACGCAGCACCTCGTCGTCATCGACTAGCATCATGGTGGCCTTGCTCACGGACTTTGCTCCATCAGCGGCAACTCGATTCTCACCGTCGTTCCTCTACCAAGCTCGGACTTAGTATCAAACCGTCCTCCCAGCCGTTCGAAAACCGTCCTTGCGAGAAATCTCCCGAGTCCCATGCCTTTTCCGGCTTCTTTCGTCGTAAAAAACGGCTCATCAGCACGGTTCAGCACCTCTTCGCTCATCCCTGTCCCCTGGTCCCTGACGGTTAAGGTTAACCGATCATCCTCGACGTTCGAAGAAACGACCACTTCAGAGTTGCTGGCATCCAACGCATTTTGGACGACGCCTCGAATGGCCTGAAGCACGCTTTGCAACGGCACCTTCAACTGGTGTTCCGCAATCTCGTTCGGCACCTCAACCGCAACGCGGTTACGTTCCTGCGGTAGCTCATCAAGCGACTCC
>CAYQMZ010000334.1:0-8180 GCA_964418725.1 uncultured Pirellulaceae bacterium | reverse complement strand
AGGCGCGGCCGCTGCAGCAGGCTCAGGGAGGCGTTGAAATTTCTGATCCGATCAGCATGCGGCATCCGAAGCTTGAGCACTGCGGCTAGGTGAGTTTCTGCTGTACGTGGGACGAAGACTTTAGCGGTCTGTTGTCTGTGCATATGGGGGCCAGCACTCGTCAGCCGAGAAACAGCCTGGTGCGGTTCACATTCTCGCAAAATCGGGTCTCTGCACGATCGCTTTTGAATGCATCGAACTCGCAAACGCTGCCCATGTTCTCAGAACGCCGAGCCAATATCTCGATTGATACGGGAAACAAGAAGGCAGCGGTCTGGGTGAATGGGATTAAGGTCTTCGAAACAGATACCAAGCGGCAGCTGGAAGGAACGGGCCTTTGGTTTCAAGGCGGGTCCGCTCGGTCCATTGCATCCGGCGCCGGGCGGTCGGCAAAGCCCAGGCTAATTGTTGAGCGTTTGCGGGTCGGTGATGGTGCCGGACGAATGGGGGCCGGCCTGGCCGTCAATCAATCGTTAGAAATGATTCTGAAGCTGCCGCGAAACAGAGTTGCTGATGCACCGAAGTGTGTCCTCTGCGCTGCCAACGGCGATTTGTTGCGAGGCGAGTTGATTCGTGTGGATCCAGAACGAGTGCAGTTCAAGGCGCAGTATGAAGAAGTGACCATGCCTCGTGAGGACGTCTCGGCGCTGGTTTGGCTGGATACGGCTAACCATGAGGAGCCCATTCGAAAGGCTGAATCGTTGCTGCTGACGCTGCGTGATGGCTCTCATCTGCGTGTTGCGCAGCCGAAGATTCAGGGTAGCGCGATTGTTGGGAAGCACGATTTGCTATCAGATTGTCGGGTCCCACTAGAAATGGTGCTGCGAATCGAGAACGGAGAGAGCGCAAATGAGTCATCGTCCTCTCTCGTCAATTGGAAGCTGGAGAAGACACCGGAACCCAAGTTCGTAGAAGACGGTGCCGGGGATGGCTTGGACTCGTTGCTGATTGGACAGAACGTATCGGACGTCCAGCTCTCCATGTTTGATGACAGCTCGCTTCGACTTGGTGATGAAGGCCGCGTCATTATTCTCGACTTTTGGGCTACTTGGTGTGCGCCGTGTATTCGTTCACTTCCAAGGTTGGTGAATCTGGCCAAGCAGTATCCGGATGACAAAGTGCGATTCATTGGCGTGAATGTCGAGGAAAACGAGTTCACAATCCAAGGCTTCTTGTCTAGCCGAGGGATCGAGATGGAAGTGGCGACCGACCTTGACGCATCACTGGCGAACAAATTTGGAGTGAAGACGATTCCGCAGACGATCATCATCCATAAGGGGAAGGTCGAGCGGCATTTTGTCGGAGCCCCGGCGGACCTGCATGAGAAGATTGCGGAGTCGGTTTCGATTCTGATGCCACCCACGGATTGATTGCGTGAGCCAAGCAATCGCAATTGTTAAGAAGGGAATCTTGATTTGTCTACCGATCAATCTACTAGCGCAAACGCTGCCGCTCGTTCTTACTACGAGGGCATGGTCGCAGAACTGGACGCAGGAGCGTCCGCAATAAAGGGCACAAAGAGCCGAGTTTCACGCTCTCGTGGGTTCGTTGTGGTCTTCTGGCTTATTGTGTTTGTGCTTGGATGGAATGGCATCGTTGCAACTGGTGCGGCATGGGGATTGGCGGCACTTGGCTTTGTTGGGTTGCTTTTCCTCGCGGGCTGGGACGAAAAACTGGGTGCACAGATCGCTTTGGCCAATGAGCGAATCGAGGTCGCCAAAACTCAGCTTGCTCGAATGGATCGCGACTGGAGCAACGTCCCAGCATGCGAGATGGAGGCGCCGGAAGCCATCAGCCAAACCAGTGCGGATCTGGACTTGTTCGGTCACGCGTCGCTGTACCAACTAATATGCCGTGCACATACACCACGCGGCCGCGAATTCTTGCGGGATTGGATTTCCTTTGGTGCCACACCAGATGTCGTTGCGCGTCGGAATGACGCAATTGCGAAACTCGCACCAATGCGAGAGTTTCGAGAACGGTTTGACCTGCGTGGGCGCATGCTGGGGGCGAGCCAGACTGGTCCGGCCGCGTTCGTGAAATGGGCGGAGGGCGAACGGTGGTTGGAATCGCGAAGTTGGCTAGTGTTGGCATCACGTGTGTTGGTTGCGTTCGGTGTGTTTGCCTTCGCGGTTGCGTGTTCCGGCTTTATGACGACTGCCATGTTGTTGACGGTCGCGGTAGTGTTGCTCGTCAACTTGTTGCTCAGTGTGGTGTGGGCTGGCAAGGTCCACGACATTTTCGAGCAAGTGGACTCTCGACAGAACGATGTTGTGCACTATCGCGAGCTTCTTGATTTGTTTGGAACGCTGCCAGATGAGCCCGAATTGTTGGCTGAACTGCGACAGCGGATGGGCGACGATGCCTCGCGCCCCCAGAAGGCATTCAGCGAGTTGTCGAGGATCATGCAGTTTGCTCGCATGAGGCATTCGGGGGTGATGGGGGTGGTGCACCTGTTACTGCAGCTTTCGTTCTTGATCGATTTTCATCTGCTTGGCTACTTGGAGAAGTGGCATCGCAAGTACGGTGACAATGTCCGGACGTGGTTCGATGCTGTGGGCGAATTGGAAGCCCTGTGTTCGCTGGCCTCGTTGGTCCATGAT
This sequence comes from uncultured Pirellulaceae bacterium, assembly GCA_964418725.1. Classification (GTDB taxonomy): domain Bacteria; phylum Planctomycetota; class Planctomycetia; order Pirellulales; family Pirellulaceae; genus CAYNJG01. The sequence continues at coordinate 5,538 of CAYQMZ010000334.1, read as the reverse complement.
CATCCTGATTGGTGTCTTCCAAATTTCGATGCGGGCCACGACAGATTCTCGGCTACGGAGCTTGGGCATCCGCTAATTGCCAACCCGACTTGCAACGACGTGGAGTTGGGGCCCAGCGGTACGTTTCTGCTGGTGACCGGATCGAACATGTCGGGCAAGAGTACTCTGCTTCGCACGATCGGCTTGAATTGCGCATTGGCTCAGGCCGGTGCGCCAACGCGTGCGAAGAGCCTGCAACTGCCTCCCGTCGAGGTGGCCACCAGCATGCGAATTCAAGACTCCCTGGAGGACGGAGTTTCGTTCTTCATGGCGGAGTTGCGTCGGTTGAAGCAGATCGTGGATCAAGCAGAAGGTATGAAAGTCGATAGCGAACGCACTCTGTTGTTTTTGCTGGATGAAATCCTGCAGGGTACGAATTCGGCCGAACGTCACATCGCCGTCACTCAAGTCGTTCGACAGTTGACCGACTCGCGGGCTATGGGAGCTATCTCTACGCACGATTTGGAACTCGCGAAAAATGACGAGTTGAATGAGATCTCACGCGCGGTTCACTTTCGTGAATCCATCACTGACGCCGATGGGATGACGTTTGACTACAAGATGCGAAGCGGCGTGGCGACGACCACCAACGCGTTAAAACTGCTCGAACTTGTTGGGATCAAGGCGGCCTCTACGTCCCATTAGCGAGCGGCTGGCCAGCTATTCCGATGGAGTATTTGCCCGGCTCAGTTCTGAGGTGGACGGAAATGTCACGAGACCGTTGCGCTTTGATGTATCGCCGAAGAATTTCGGTGCATTGAAGCCGTCAACGGGTTGATGATCAAGTGGAATGCTGGACAATCCTGGGCTGAATTTTCTGACCAGCCTCAGCAATCGTGAGCGACACTCGTCTCGGCTTTCGGGTAATCCCGTTATTCGGTCTGTGGTGTATTTGCCATTGATAGCGGGCGGAGTGAGGGCTGAAGCACGAAAAGGGGGCGGCATATTCCCTTCGGCGGAAGGATGGCGCCGCGATTGTGAGACGGTGGTCGAAAGTGCGTCCTAAGTTTCATGAAGATGAAGCCCATTGGGGGGCGTCTGCGGAAGCAGAGGTCAGAGTTCCAATGATCGATCACCGACAAGGTGACTGTTTGTTTGACACGACAGTGAGTCATCTGTGTTGGCAGAAATTACGTTTCACACGGCAGCGTGGTTGAGTCGACCCGCGTCGAATTTAGTATCCGGTCATTGGCCAAGTTCATAAGCATCTCGGTCCAATGGAATCCACGACACAGCACGGCCTTATGGCCAACTAATCGCGGTAAGACCGCCACAGCAATCAGCCATGTCAACTACCTCAATCAAACGACAGGATGTCGCGCAACTGCTAAGCGAATACTCACTGCCACTAATTTTTGGTGTGGTAGTCGCGATGGTCGCGGCAAACTCCGCACCTGACTGGTACGATCATCTGGTGCACGCACCACTGTATGAAGTCATGCAATCGCCTGAGTCGGCAGGGCACTTTGATTCGCATTCGGTGGCGCATATCGATGTGCCTGGCACGCACAATGAGGCCGGTCACGCCGTCGCGGGCGGTGATCATTCGGACGACGGTTCGCATGGACATGATTCCCATTCCAGTCCTTGGGCGCATCTGCTGTCGATGCACTTCCTGGTGAACGACATTTTCATGGTGCTGTTCTTTGGTGTGGCAGCAAAGGAAATTACCGAAGCATGTCTACCTGGCGGAGCACTGAATCCGCCGTCGAAGGCGATCAACCCATTGTGTGGGACGTTGGGAGGCGTGCTTGGCCCGGTTGCTGTGTTCTTCGGTTTGAATGCTGCGTTCGGGCAAGCTGAGTGGAGCAATGGTTGGGGCATACCAACGGCGACCGACATCGCATTGGCGTGGCTTGTTGCGAAGTTGATTTTCGGCAAAGGGCATCCGGCGATCAGCTTCTTGCTACTGCTGGCAGTTGCCGACGATGCGATCGGTTTGGGGATTATTGCATTTGCCTATCCCGATCCAATGCACCCAACGGAATGGCTGAATGCCTTGTGGATCATTCCGGGAATGACTGTGGCTTATGGCCTGCGACGATTTCAAGTCAACTCGTGGATTCCCTATGTGGCGATTGGCGGAGCGTTGTGTTGGTGGGGATTGTACTCCGCTCACCTGCACCCGGCTCTTGCCTTGGTTTTCATCGTTCCATTCATTCCGGGGCCACGAGTTGATACCGGTCTCTACACGGAATCGCTGGAAGAAGGTGAGCATGATCATGGCAGCCCGCTGGAGTTGTTCGAGCACTCCACCCGTTCATTTGTCGACTACGGGTTATTCTTCTTTGCCTTTGCAAACGCCGGTGTCTCGATGCAGGGTGTTTCGGCGCTCACCTGGATCATCCTGTGTTCGCTGCTGATCGGTAAAGTTCTAGGTATTTCGTTGCTGTCCTACGCTGCTCATGTCGCTGGTTTTCAATTGCCAAAGGGAATGTCTATTCGGCATTTGATCACGACCAGTGTTATCGCTGGGTTGGGACTAACGGTGGCGTTGTTCGTCTCCGGCCAGGCCTACACAGACGCTGGGATTCAGGGTTCTGCGAAGATGGGGGCCTTGCTTTCTATCTTGGTTGGACCAATCGCATTCCTTGTGGCGCTACTGCTTGGAGTTACTCAGTTCAAGGCCAGCAAGACACCTGCAGTGGAAGTTGTTGAATCGACGAGCTAGGTGCTCGGAGGTGCTGTAAAGCCATCATCTCGCCCTGTGGATGATGCTGTGTGGCACGAACGTCAGTCATTTCAGCACTCCAACGAACGAAACGGAGCGATCACTACGGCTACTTGGCCGCGGTGTTCGCTTTTTCTTTTTGCAGGCCAATTCTCTGCAGGCCGAATCTAGGCCAATAAGTAACACGGATTTCTTAGGCAATTCGTCGTTGGCTGTGTCGCGGCGCAGAACGACTTGAGTTTCTCCCGTGTATTGCCGGTCGCTCACGCGTGACTAAGCCCAAAAGAATTTTTTGGTGGCGAAGCCATTGCTGTGCGTTCTTGCTGAGAATCGACAATAGAAGTGACTTTGAAGATTTGTTGGGAAGTATTTCTATGTGCCATCGAATGGCATTTCACGTTGCAGCGGTGAAAAGTCACACCGTGTAATGGAGTGGTCGCGGTCTTAGCGGTGAGTTCTCACCACGCCACAAGCGTTCTGTCTGTTCAGGCAAAACGTTAGCCAATCGTGCTCGTGATAGACGCCACAGGTTCGTCCATGAATGTGCAAGCGGAAGTCGATCAGCGCAGTCTTGGTATCGAACGGTGGCGGCAATCGCTCGCCCGGTGTTTGGTTGTTGGCAACGCGGCCAGTCGCAACTCTGGCTTAATTCCCTTCTTAGTCTTTGGAGTCTCCAATGGTCACTCGATCAAACAAACGCAACACTGGAAAGAAATGGCAGCCCCAACTGGAGCAGCTTGAGCATCGGAATCTGATGGCGGTCGACGGGTTCGCTCCGATCGACGGACTGGGAAACAATCTTGAAAACCCAGAATTGGGGACGGTGGGGACTCAGTTTTCTCGTCTGGCGCCGGCTGACTATGCGGACGGGTTGAGCGAACCTGCGCGTCTGGACGAGATGAACGCGCGTGAGATTAGTGATCTTGTCTCAGCACAGGACGAGTCGCTCGTGAATGATCGCTTCATTACTTCCATGTGGTTTCAATGGGGGCAGTTTTTGGATCACGATATTAATCGCGTGTTCGAGGTCTCACCTTTCGAGCAATCGGGCGAGGTCGAGACGCTGGACATCTCTGAGAACTTTCCATTCGAACGTTCACCGTATGATGCGACGACGGGTACCGATGACGCTCGTGAACATCTGAATCGCGTTACGTCCTTCATCGATGGAAGTGTGGTGTATGGATCGGATGAGTCACATGCCCTCGCGTTGCGGACGCTTGAGGGAGGGAAGTTGAAGTCGCAGGAAACGGCAGTCGGTGAGCTGCTCCCATTCAATACGGACTTGCTGATGAACACTCCGGTTAGCCCGAACTTCTTCATCGCTGGTGACGTTCGAGCCAACGAGAACATCGGTTTGACGTCCATGCAAACACTATGGATGCGAGAGCATAATCGACTGGCCGAGGAACTGGCTGCGACGGATTTCGAGGGGCAGGACCTTTCCGACCCCGAGGTTGATGAGGCCATTTATCAACGGGCTCGTCAGCAGGTTGCGGCGTTGATTCAGAACATCACCTACAACGAGTTCTTGCCAAGCACGATCGGATTTAACGCGATTCCGACGTATTCGGGCTACGACGCTACCGTTGATCCGACGATTTCCAACGAGTTCGCCGCGGCCGCCTATCGGATCGGTCACACCACGCTTGCGAATGAGTTGATGATTGGCGACGACGGTACGACGATTCCGCTTGCCGACGCATTCTTTCAGCCCCAAGTCGTGATGGAGTTGGGCATTGAGGGCATCTTGGAGGGCCTGACGATTCAAGAGATGCAGGAATCGGATAATCAGATCGTGGATGCCGTTCGAAACTTCTTGGATGACGGGCCTGTATTCGATCTAGCTGCGATCAATATTCAGCGCGGTCGAGATCATGGGCTGCCGGACTTCAATACGGTAAGGGAGTCGATTGGGTTGGACCGCATAGACAGTTTTTCCGAGATGACGTCAGACGAAGAACTCGCGGGCATTTTCGAAGAGATCTACGGTAGCCCAGACAACGCTGATCCTTGGATTGCAATGATCTCAGAAGATCACGTGCCCGGTACTATGACAGGAGAGACCAACTATGCCATCTTTGTAGACCAGTTCACGCGACTGCGCGACGGAGACCGATTCTACTTCGAGAATGCCATGGAGCCGGAGCTGGCAGCGAAGATCAAGGCGACACGTCTGTCGGATGTGATTGAGCGCAACACCGATCTGGACGTGCAGGATGAGGTGTTCTGGACACGTGATACGCTTGTCTTCCGCAACGGATTGGACAACGAATGGCTGATTCGTGATTTCGGAGATAACGGCGGCGCTGAAGTCGTCTTCTTCGGCGAGCCCGGTATCCGTGATCCCGAGAATCGGGAAGAGACGGTTCCTGTTCAACGCGACGAACCAATTAATGCCGTGATTGTTGCTGGCATCAACGAGTTGGGGGATGGCTTCTTCATTCCGAACGCTTTGGTGTCTTCTCCGTTGGCCGACGAAGGCATTGATGAGTTTATCATCACGGCGGATATCGACTTCTTTGAAGGTTATGGTCTAGGAGGTGATGATCGTTGGGTGTTCGAAAGTGAGATCGCCTCGATCTTTGCTTCCGGCGATGGCGGCAATGATGAGCTTGTAGCAGTGAGTGTCGTGCCCGAAGCCGAAGTGCGATTGGTCGGCGGTGACGGACGAGATACCATCAGTATCGACGCTCGCCGGGCGGCTGAGGTGGTTGCGTTGGGCGGTAACGGTTCGGACACATTGAACGTTCGCGTCGGCCGTAACACCGATGCACTCGTTGACGGAGGAGACGGACGGGATCGTGTTCGGGTTCAGCGTGGGCAAA
>CAYQMZ010000333.1:5602-8199 GCA_964418725.1 uncultured Pirellulaceae bacterium | reverse complement strand
TGGTATCCGGTTCCCCGATTCTAGCCGCCTTGTTAGCAACACTTTGGTTCGGGCTTGCCCACTGGTACCAAGGCGGATTTGGTGTGCTGGCGACGTGTCTGTTGGGTGCGATCTTCATGTTTGTCTACATTTGGACGCAACAACTTTGGCTTGCAATGCTCATTCATGCCATACTCGACCTCAACGATCTCACATTTGCCCCATGGCTAGCCGAGTGGCTGGAGAAACGCCGGATATCTTGAGAAATATGGAATACGAACATGACTCCTCCGATGACACGCCCCGTCCATCCAACACTCTGGATGGTCGTTGTTGGTGCTATGGTCGTGGTGCTCGCCGTGCTGTTTCTTCGGAGCGATGGGCTGCTGGGCGGGCTTGCACTGGTGGTGGTAGAGGGAGTCGCTGCTCCCCTCTGGATCACATGCATCCTTGGAGTTGCCTGGAACTATCTTGATTCGCGACAACCCGACGGTCACTCTTTCGAATCCAGCGAGCGATCTGTAGGTCCGTTTATTTGTCTAGCGATGGAAGGGCTACGACCGGATTGGGGATCTTTGTTCGCTTTCCCCCAAGGATCGCCCAAACAGAAGGAGCTAGATGCTAAAGCAAACCTAACTTCGGACTAGTTCGAACTGGGAACTGCATAAGAAGGTGATGCATAGTCAACAGTCCTGGGCACAGCGGCAGCAGCATGCATTCGAGACGCGGTGACATCCAGTCCAGCGTCCAGGATCCGTTTCGCGGCCACTCTGCGAATCATCTTTTCCAGTGCGGCTTGGCGATGTCGTTCATCCGATGGGATGTGGAGTGTAGGGCGGTTCATGGACGCATCCTTCCTTTTAATGGTTACGACTTTCGAGACGTGAAACTATCCGCCAGCGTTGATTCCTATATTTCGTGCATGAGGCGTGGCTGCTTGCATGCGTGCCCAGTCGTTCAGATCCACGCTGTCGTCTTCGCGATTAGCCCGCGGCAACGACGACAAGGTAATGTCACCTTGGTGGCATAGATCTGCCACTGAGTTCACGACGCACCCCGGCACAAAGGCATGGTTGGATATGTCTTCGACCTTGGTTCCGCCCGACAGAACTAAGACCGTGCGATATCCCATTTGGACACCGCCCAAAATGTCGGTGCTCATCGTGTCGCCGATCATGACCGTCTGAGACGTCGAAAGACCTAGCTCTTTACGCGCGGCACGCATCATTTGCGGACTGGGTTTCCCAAGGCTGAACGCCTCCGCTCCAGTTGCAGTTTCCAAGTAAGCCACGGTCGCGCCGCATCCTGGTCGCGTCCGCCCATCTTTGGTTGGGCAGTTCGGATCCAGATTGGTGGCAATCAGCTTGGCACCGTCCAGAATCATCTGTACGGCTGCTTCCAACATTTCCAATGTCACCGTTCGACCTTCACCGACCACGACATAGTCTGGCGAGTTGTCCACAATGGCAATTCCGTTTTTGTGCAAGGCGTTCAGTAGTCCACCTCCACCGATCACAAAGGCGGTACTGTTCGGTTTTACCTTTGCAAGAAATCGGGCCGTCGACATGGCGCAAGTGAAAACGTGTTTCTCTTCCACCTCAATCCCCATCCGTCGCAACTTCATGGCCACGTCCAAACGAGTCCGTTGACTGTTGTTGGTCAGGAATAAGAACGGATATCCTTTCTCTAGAAGTGTGTTCACGAAGAGATCTGCACCAGGAATTAGCTGGCTGCCTCGGTAGATCACACCGTCCATGTCGATCAAAAAGCCCGTATCCATGATTACGCTCCGTATTCTGGCGCCGGAATCCAGCGCCCAAGTTGCCAGCCTCTCTGTTCGGTTCCGACGCTACACACCAGCTGCAGCCTCCTTCATGACGTTGGCCAAGGTTACGTAGGTTTCTGTCCAAGCCGCTTTCACGTCCTCGTTCCACGCATCTTTCAGTCCTTGCTCCAATGTCCACAGCAGCGCTTGCGCGACGGTGTCATAGTCTTCATCTTTCACGTTGTAACCAACGTGCCGTTTGCCTAGTTCCTGCACAGGAACCAGGACTTCGCCCAATTGATGCAGGTTCGCGACAGCCACGCCGATCATCTGCATAAGTTTCTTGCCCTGTTCGGTCATATCTCCCTTGAAGAGTTCCTTCAGTTTGGGATCAAGTTCGAACAGCTTGCCGTAGAACAGTTCCGCGGCGGTGTCCGAGATCTGTTCCACGCTGGCCCATGTTGATTTCACAAGTTCGATTTGTTCAGGAGTCATTTTCGACCTTTCGTTTTAGTGCCGCACTTGACGGCTTGGCTGCGAATTCGCCGCGGTCATTGACCGCGGCTAGTGAGGGAGAGAGATGAAAGGATTCGTCTAAACGTTTAGGCCTAGTGATTTGCTTCTTCAAATCGAAATAGCATGTACTTAACGGCCGCCTCGACTTCTTCTCTTGACAGGTCATCGCCCTGCGGTGGCATCTCGCCCCATTTGCCTTCGAAACCATCGAAGGCATTTGTAGTTAGCTCTTCCGTGCTTTTGACGGCACGCTTCTTCCACTGCAACGGATTGCCTAGACGCGGTGCTGCAGCTTCGCCCGTGTTGTGACACAACGAGCACTTTTCGTCGTAGATCG
>CAYQMZ010000333.1:0-5592 GCA_964418725.1 uncultured Pirellulaceae bacterium | reverse complement strand
CCGTCCGCGTGTTCGGCAGGAATTACCGGCTCTTCTTGATGCGATTCTGTTGAGCTGTTGACTGCGGCCCTCTCCGTATTTGGAGAAGGACCGCAGCCAACAATCGCAGCAACAACGAGCAACCAACTACAAGATGTAACCAGTCGTGGGCTTAGGCGATCAAGCGTTTTCGAAAAATTCATTCGAGTGGAATGCGGACCGCAACAGCCCCCATCACATCACCTTCGACGAACTCGGGATAATCAGCACCTTTGTTCGGGTGATCGTTGTGACACGACCAACATGCCTCCGCGACAGCACGGTCCGGGTAGAACGCGGTGTAGTACTTTTTGCCCCCGAGCGTTTCCTCCTTGTAGAAGTTCTCGCCAGGATTCTCGTTCAGAAACGTCAGAGCTTCGATTTCAAAGTCGGACGTGGGCTTGTGCTGCGGGTTCAGTGGCCAAAGGGATTTCAAGCTGTACGTGAAGCCTGCTTCTGGGTCCTCGGAAACTAACTCAGCTCCCATGCGAAACATCTGTGCTGGCAATGGGATCGCGTGTCCGGTTGATTCGTCTTCCCAGTATTCGTCTGGCTTGACGGGTGATGACTGCTTCTTCAGTCGCGTCACCACCTGCTTCGCGTATACGGTCCGGTCGGCCATCATGACCGCGTGGACTCCGTCCGCAAAAGCTTTGGGTGAGATTCCGCCTTCCGCGTCGCCTGCGGAAGCGGAGGCTGCCGGACCACAGCCGGCCGTTACGGCCAGCATTCCGGTGATTAGCGTACAAGCGAGAGCGAACGCTAAGGTTCGCCGAGTTGATTTAAACAAACTTGTTTCCATGTTTCCCTCAAATGAATTGCCATTAGGCGCTATTGTTGTCGCGATTTCTTCTGTTGGGCTCGCTTACGCTCCTTCTCTTGGAACCAACGTTTCGCCATCTGGGCACTGTCGATCTCCACAGTTGGCGATCCCGCAAAACACTGTTCGATGAGGAGGGAATCTGCCAGTGAATTCAAACTGAATTCGAGCCCATGGCAGCTCATGCAAACGCTGCGGATCATTTTCTCGTTGGGACGAAGGTTGTAGTTTTGATTGTGCTGCACATGCACTTCGCCATCGATTTCGACTCGCGGCATATGGCACGTCGCACAACTTACTCCCGTCCCGGGTTCTCCTGTGCCGTTAACTTCCTCCATCCAAAGTTCATAGTGACTTGAATTCTTGTAGTTGTTGCTGTGCTCGTCGTTGTGGCATGTCATGCATGCTTCGGCAGCAGCGTACTTTGTGTCGTAGCGATGTGCTTGGTGACACGCCGAGCAATCCAGCGATTTATGAGCTGATTCCTCGTGCATTGGCAGCCTTGCTAATTCAGGTCGCATTGCTGACAACTCGATGCCAACTTCAGTTGCAAGTCGCATGCCGTGACGCCCACGCACAAAACTCTCGGCCTCGAATTCGTGACACTTGGCACACGCGTCATGTCCAACTTTGTTACGCCAACTGACGGTCTTTTCGTCAGCCGACGTTTCGTCATGACATGCACGACAGTTAACGCCTGCCATCGCATGAGCTGTCTCGGCCCAATCATCCACGATTGGCCTTAATCGCAGATCTGTCGGTGCGTCAGCATCGGACGCGTTCAGCGGGGCCGCCACTCCATACTTCTTTTGCCAGACCGCCAGTAGACCTCGGGAGTCCACGACAGGAGTCTCAAGATGCGGCGACTGATCCACGTTTTCGTATAGGAACTTTTCGTACAGCGCTTTGTTGTCGTGATAGTTGTGGCAACCGGCCGTAGCACATGAATCATGCTTCATCCCCACATGGCTTGGTCGTTGTTCAGCAACGTCTTCGTGACAATGGAAGCAGTAGTCTTGCGGCAGCGACAGCCCCATCTCGGCGGTTCGATCGGGGACGTGTTCGCGATGGCAAGTGATACATTTCTGGGCATCCAGCTGCTGCAACCGTTCTGCATTCGTCGGATCATTGAACTTGCTGGCAGGATGCGTATCCTTCTCCGCTTTCAATTCCGCGCCGTGACACGAAACACAAGCGTCCTGCTTGACTCCCATGAATTCAGTGTGGCAAGCATTACAAGCGAGTTCGATCTGATAATGCCCGTGGGTCGTCTCACCCGGCAACATCGCTCGCTTGCCTGTGGAAACATCACTGGTCACGGCGACGCCCAAGTACGTCGCACCGGCGAGCGTCATACCGGACCAAAGCAGCCACATTATTCGATTTGAGATCACGGAGCGTAGTTTGCCTCACGACCGAACACATTGGCTCGCGCGTTGGGCGATGTTTGAGGGACAAATTGAGTAGTAATCGTCAGTAGTAGTAGATCGCAAATACGTGAGCCGCAATCAGCAGTGGCAACGGCCAAAACACCAAGATGTGCAGCATCGCCATCCGCGGACGCCATTGACGTAGCATCAGCGCAGCACCGCCGGAAACTCGCGACTCAAGCGATGTAATGACGCCAGTAAACGCCCCCAGTAGATTGAGGCCGATAAAGCACGTCATTAACCAGAAATTCAAATTGGCTCCCCAATGGAAACCCGTATGAGCCAGAACGCCAACGAGAGTCGTGGCGCCGATGATTCCGTGGGCCATTCGCCAGGTCCCGAACTGCCCCCAGCTAATCCGTTTGATCCGTTTCCGCATAGAAAACAGCAGCGAAACAACGGTAATGCCAAGCAACGTGTAGCCAGAAACTTGCTTCCAGAAATCGTCTCGCCAGATGAAATCCAGCTGCCTTCGCGAATCAGAAACAGATTCAGAGAAAGGCACCGGCCCCGCCAGCAAGGCGACCAGAATTCCGACAACGACCGTGACCGAAGCGATCAGTAACCCTCGCCATCCTGCGACGGCTTCTACGACTTGGTCGGCAGCCCCGACCAATTGGCCAAGCAGCGGTCGGCAAGACCCACACACTGTCGAGGCGCCGGTCTCGCTTGCCAGTTCTTCTACGGAAGAGCAGCCACGTTGGCACGCGGTTGTAAGATCCGAGCGAGTAACTTGCAGGCAACTGCAAACCAACGCGTTGGGCGGCCACTGAGATACATCTTGGTTCATCGTGTCATCAAACAATGAACCGTGACGCCGAAAGCGACGTAACTGCCAACTCCAAGGCTGATACAGATCGGCTACCGCAGCCCGTATCCGCTCACTCTCAGGCCATTCTCCAACCCCTAATGCTCCTACAATCCGGCGATCGCGAACAAGCAATTTGCGAGTGCCCTCGCCCGCCTGCGCCGTGACGACCGAAGCACCGGCTGCCTCACCAATCGTCTCGCCAAACGTGCTTACATCAATGCCAAGAAGCTTAAGAGTTGCAGAATTATCTCCCGATTCGAACCGGTCTCGTTCGCCACGAAAACGGTTGGCCAGCACCTTGGCCATCTGATAACAAGGCCCCACCAGGCCGTACAGTTTGTCGCGGTGGCGCACACATTCGCCGATTGCAAAGATCTTCGGATCGGAAGTCGCCAGAGCATCATTCACAACAATGCCGCCGCGCTCTCCGACGTTCAACCCGGCCTCCCGTGCCAATTCGTCACGTGGCCGGATACCAGCCGAAACGACAACCATGTCGACGGCCAACGTGTCGCCTGAGTCGAACTTAACCACCAAGTAGTCGCCGTGTTTTTCAATGCCTTCGGTTCGCTTGGTGAGATGAACCGTTACGCCAATGCGTTCAATTCGTTGCTTTAGCATATTGCCGCTGTCGCGATCCAACTGCCTAGGCATTAGACCGGGGGCCATCTCTACGACGTGCGGCACCAGCCCCATGTCCAGCAGAGCCTTCGCGGCCTCCAGCCCCAACAGACCACCACCCAACACCGCGGCTTTCTTGGACTTCTGTCCCCACTCGCGGATCGCTTCAAGATCCTCGATCGTGCGATAAACGAAGACGCCTTCTTGGTCCACACCGGAAACCGGCGGCACAAACGGCTTTGATCCTGTCGCCAGCACCAGTTTATCGTACGAGTGCTGCGTTCCATCCGCTGTCGCCACCGTGCAATTCGAGCGGTCGATCGAGCTTATGCGCGACGAGGTATGAAGTTCTATGTTTCTGGCGGCGTACCACTCTCTCGGAGCGAGCTCCAATGCATCTGGCGAGCTGTTGGCGAAGAATTCAGTCAGCCGGACTCGATCATAGGCCGGCCTAGGCTCTTCACCGAAAACCAGAATCCTATCGAACGGAAGTTCGGGCGCAGGACCATCGGTCAACCAGCGGCAAAATGCCTGACTGGCCATACCGTTCCCGATAATGACTAGATTCCTTGAGCCCAATCTACCCGCCTGAACATGACAATATCTGGATCGACTAATCGATGCCGATCGCTGCGATGCACAAGGCGTGCCATGGACCGATGCTTACGCAAAATGCGTTGAAACCAGTAGGCGGTTGCCGTTTATTCCAGCATGTTGGCCTACGGATTGTGCAAGTCGAGGCGTGTCGTTGAGTCCGTGTGGGATGGAAAGACGGTAAAAAAGAAGCCCGAAATGTGATCTTGGATGGCACACACGTGCGATCACATTTCGGGCGAAAGACTTTACGCTGACTCGTTCAATCGGTCGCGTATTAGTGGGCAAACACCAAGTCCGTCGACAACTGGCTCTTCTCCTTAGAGATTGGCAACGCTAGTTCCGCAGCGTTACTCGCCAGAGTCACGGAGGCTGCGACAGGTTTGCAGTCAGAAATGTGAACTGCCGGCAACATGCTTAGCGATCCCACGTTACCAACGGGCTGAACTGGCCCAGCGTTGCAATCGCACGTCAGATTGCTGTTGCCATTGATGATGTAGCCGCTAGATCCGTTGCCTCCACCGGATCCCAGCCAGATCACGTCAAAACCTGGACCGCCATCCAGGATTGGATCGAAACCAGCTCCGCCATCGATCAGGTCAAAGCCATCGCCTCCCCAGATCAAGTCGGCCCCGTCGCCACCAAGCAGACGGTCACTGCCGTTGCCGCCATAGATGAAGTCAGTACTGGCTCCACCATCCACGCAATCATTCCCGCTCTGCCCCCAGAGGAAGTCAACTCCGGCCCCACCGTGGATACAGTCGTTGCCATTCTGTCCCCAGATTAGATCGACGCCGTTCGCACCATCCATGTGGTCGTTGCCTTCTCCACCCAACATGAAGTCGACACCGTCTCCGCCGTGGATACGATCATTGCCGTCGTCGCCCAAAACGAAGTCGACACCGGTGCCGCCATCGATATGGTCGTCTCCAATGCCACCACGCATGTAGTCCCGTTGGGCTCCACCCAGCATTCGATCGTTACCAGCGTTGCCCCACATCAGGTCGATGCCCAGGCCTCCATCCATGTGATCGTTTCCATTGCCTCCGCGAAGAATGTCCCATCCCGAGCTACCTTGGATCGAGTCGTTTCCATCCTCGCCCCAGATGTGGTCGCGATGCTCTCCACCGTCAATACGATCATTGCCGGCACCTCCCCAAATACGATCAACACCATGGCCGCCTCGAATTCGGTCACTATGCGACCCGCCCCAAATCAGGTCGCCATGGACGCCACCATCGATGAAGTCGTAGCCACTGTTGCCCCAGATAGCATCTTGTCCGGAGCCACCTTGGATG
>CAYQMZ010000332.1:6214-8200 GCA_964418725.1 uncultured Pirellulaceae bacterium | reverse complement strand
TTGAACTCGGGCACGTTGTCGGAAGACAAGAAGACGGGAAGAGAAAGCGGTTGCTATTGGAGTGCTTCCTCTGTGCCCCGTGCCTCTATAAGAGAATTCCGTCCGTAAAAAATGAACCTCACAGAGGCACGGCGGCACGGAGTCCAGTGTGTTCCCGCCAGAGTACGTTCAACCATTCCCAGGACTGCAGTGGGCCGGCTCAATGATTCGGCGACGAAGTTCCGGCAGTCGCGTTCTGCACCAGTTTGTGGCACGCTTCTTCGTCGTGACCGTGTGCGGCAGTACGACGTGTGAAGGCATTTTGCTCGGTCATGCTGTGCTGCGTCAGAGCTTTGTTTACTGGCTGTGTACGGGTTGGACGCAAGGGCGACCGGATGCTTATTTCGCCGATTTCCTTCGCAAGTCTAAGTTTCTCACGTTCGTTGTCCAGCAAGAGTAACCGCACGACCGTTCCGTCTCTCTTCTTATTGACTTCATGGATCGGCACACCAGAGAGGACGGTTCGCCAATCAGTACTTTGGGTGAAATCAAAGTTGCCGTCACTTGAGATCAAAACGTCAACATCCACCAGCATTTCATCGTCCAGAGACTCCACGAACGCATCACGATGATCCACTGGGACGTCACACACACATCGGCAATACTTGGGATAACCAAGGATGTATCGCTGCTGGTTGAGGTCGAATCTCAAGTGACTTCGTCTCACGAGTTCTCCTGCGCGGATCGGTATGCGAAGACGAAACGGCCACGGTCCAATGTCCGAAGGCCGAACGGTATCCGGAGGCACCTCGTCTGCTTTGTAGTCTCGCCACTCAAAATACTTGTGAACGTGAAGTTTCGTCCAAGCGGGAGCGTTAACGGTGGCGACTAAAATCTTCTGCAGTGGTTGCCTTGCTGGGACACACTCGATTGAATGGTCTCCGCCAACGCCTAGCGCGGCGATTCCCAACAGAAGAATAAGTTGATTCCGCATACCTGGCCCTGTATCCGCACCTGCGTTGCTAAAACTTAGGCCGCGCCAGGCTGCGATGCGCCTGAATCCTGTTGGATTCGACTCACGCGGAGCGTGAGTTGCACGTACGCATCACGCTCCGCGTGATGAACCTGAGGCTGAATCGGAGCATTTTCCGCGGGACAACCACTAACAGAGTTCTAGGATGAACGTTTCGGGGCCATACTGTCGTCGGCGTGGCGGATTCGTACGCGCGGACTGTCAAACAGATCAGTGATCAGTTTTCGGACAGTCTCAGCGGATTGTTTTCCGTCAGGTGGCTACATTCCTTACTGAATTAGCATTCCTGACTCGATAGCTAAATGCTGTATTCAAGGAAGGTCCTTAGTGGACGAGGAAATCACCAGGCAATTTACATGGTGAGATTCTCGCCGTTTTTGCTACTTCAAATCCCAGGCCTCTGACAATTCTGATTTGAACTGCAACTTGCCGTTGCTCGCTTTGAATGCGGACTTCACAACGTCCCAATCGTTGCCGCTGTCAACGATCGTCAATCGATGCGGCGCGTTTAGCGCGGCGAGTGCCTGCACGTCGCCGTACTTCACGATGCCGGGCAGGAACATCGAATCGCGGTACGAAGTGATGTCCTCGAATCGAAATCCAGAAACTTCCACCACCGCGGCATCCACTTTGCCACCGACGATCGCGCGAGCTGCTAACGCGACGGGGCCTTGTTTTCCGGTGCCCACCAAATGCAATCGTTCTGGGACTTCACCTGGTGCCTTGTAGCCTCGCACGTAAGCAACTAGCGACAAGACGTCGTGGACTCGTTGCGCAAACAGTGTGTGGTTGTAACAAAACGAGTAGGCGGCGGCCTCGCGAGGGTTCTTCACCACGCGTTGTGGTGCGTCTGATTCGCCGGCTGCGAGGGACGAGCCTTGCATGAGCAGATCGGGGCTGACGACCGTCGCTCCTTTCTCCAGCAGAGTCTTTACCTGCGGGAGGAGCCGTGATTTTGCCGTGAAGATTGACTG
>CAYQMZ010000332.1:0-6204 GCA_964418725.1 uncultured Pirellulaceae bacterium | reverse complement strand
CTGCTGCCCTTTGTCACCCAGCCACAAAACCACATCGCCGTTCCACTTGGTTTTCTTCGGCCAGACAGTCAGGATCGGAATTCTCTCGCTACCGGGCTTGTATCGTACGACGTGTTGAAATGACAAGTAGGCGCCCGCTTCAGACTCCGTCAGTTTGATTGCTTCCACTTCGTGGTCGGCCGGCAAACGTCGACCAATCAACGTTTCCAACGCACCGCCAACGACGGATCGGTATTTTTCTAGTGAACGTTTGTCGGTCGGAGTGAGTGCGGCGATCTGACCGTTTGAGGAATTGGCCAGGTCTTTGGTAAGCTCTCGCTCGTACTGCTCGCCACCGGGCGGTTGCGGATGGTCGGCATTCCAAACGCTCATCTCTTCCGTGGTCAGGGATTCGAAATCTTCCTCTGTGTAGTCTGCTCCTTTTCCAAGGTTCAGGTGCTTGTCCAGCCACGCATACATGATGGCGCGGGTGCGGTAGTTATAGTTGTGAGGGAAATGCAAAACGTCCTTGCAGTCCACCATCTCCTTTGCACCGTACAGTTCATAGATCTTTTGCAGTTCCGGAAAGCCCTTGCCCTCGACTAGCATTTCTCGTGTCCAGTCGTTTGCGGCCGTCATGGACTGTGGCTTCGGCGCGAATAACGCGGCCAATTCGACGTTGCCTGTACCGACTCGAAGCAGAGTACAGTTCTCGCATGTGCAGCCACCTTGCATCGACGACGAGACCATGCCGTTGGGGAAGGCTGCGATAGGTCGCTTATCGATGGCACAGAGAAGTATGGTTTGCGTACCGCCTCCACTGCCGCCGGTTACGGCTAGTCGGTTGGGATCAACGTCGGGCAGGGATTCCAGGAAGTCGAGGCAGCGGATTGAATTCCAAGTCTGAATTCCCATCACGCTTTGCAAACGCATTTCTGCCTGAGCACTGAACAGGCCCCAGCTTTCTTTGCCTTCGAATTCCGGACGTTGATTTCGAAAGCCGTGCGCAAGTTCACGAGAAATCTGTTGGCTGTCGGCGTAGCCCAGCATGTCGAAAATGAAGCAGACGCAGCCCATGCGAGCCAAGTGTGCGCAGCGAGCCAGTTTGGGATATTGACCGGATTCCCAGAATCGTTCTTCACCTTTCGTAATCAACTCGTGCATCTTTTCCAGACTGTGACGCTGCAGTCTGCCACCGTGTCCATGGGGCGAGAGGACCGCGGGCCGCTTGGCATTCGTCTGCCCGTCGTCCGGTCGGAACAGCAGGCCGGTAACGAAGTGGTTAGGTATGCTTTCGAAGTAGACCTTCTCGACCGTGAAACCAATACGGCGAAGGTCTGGGTTGCCCGGTACACCATTGATGGCCGCTCGTTTCAACTTGCCGTGAATGACCGCGTTTAGTGGTGTTTTCTCGGGCAACGGCCAGAGTCCCGTTGAAACCAGAATTCTGCGTCGCAGTCGCTCGGCTCGTTGTTCCCACTGTTCTTTTGTATCGGGAACCTTCAATGGGAAGAAACCGTTCAGGTCCTTCAATGGGGCAAGTCGGGCGTCGCGTGGTGGTTCCGTCGGTGGCTCAACGGCATCAGCATTCAAATAATGAGAACAGACCATCAAGTGGCTGAAGGCGACAACGAAACCAAGGAGGCGATTATGCATGGTCGACGAATCCGTTGTGAAAGGGCTGGTCGCGCGTAACGATCGGTGAGGAGAGGCACTAGGATACCGAATCCTAAACTCAATCGCGCTCCCGTTGCTTGGTGCGAAGCAGATCGGATGCAGCGAAAGGCAGGGCGTCTTGGAAAACGGAGAAGAGAGACGCCCCGCGCTTTCCCTTGTGTTTAAGACGCGATGTCTTTAGGCTGGCGTGCACGAAGTTTCGCAGGAGGAACGGCCATGACTGAGTCGGTTGGTGTTGAAAATGGCAATTCGAAAACCCAGGTGCCGCCATCGAAGGCTGCCCCCTATTCCCTTTACGTGGCGATCATTGCGTTGATCGTTGTCGGCAATTTTGTTCGGGTCGTGACCCAGGACATGTCGTGGACGTTTGGGATCTATGGCTCGAACGCCTGTTGGTTTTTTCTGGCGTTGGCGGCCGGCCTGATCGGTTTTTTTCTAGCGAGAAGGCTTAAGGTCAGCGTGCCGCCGCTGATGGCCGTTCTTGTTTGCGGCGTCGTCGGCGGAGTGCTGACGATTCTCACGAACCCGTCAACCGGTGTCGTGGCTGGCTTGATCGGCGGTAGTCTTTCTGTCAGCGATTCCGTTTGCCGTCGGTTCGTTGCCTTCTTTTTCCGCTGGCTATTGCCCACTGTAACCGTGGCCGCCGTCGCTGGGGCTGTTGCAGCGTTGCTGTATGTGAATCTCCGCTGCCGAACAGTCCCGGGGGAATTGATGACGACGTTGCCATGTCTGGCGATCGGGCTGTTTGCGTTACAACGGATACTGCGGGCCACCCTAAGCCGCTGGCAGTTGAGTTCATGGTTTGCAGCCGTTCCCTTCTTTCTAATCTTAACGGTCGTCAGCTTCTTCTTGACAATGACCGGAGAACTATTTCGCCGTGACCAGGCTATGGAGAATGTTCGGACTCGAGCAGGCTACGTCGCTCTGTTGGGTCGGCTCGGCACGACGAGCTTCCAACGTGAGATTGCTTCGGCTGTTGAGTCTTTCGTTCGTCCGTTTGGATTTCGAGAACTGATTTTGCAGCCGGGAAGCGACAGTCGCGATGCTCGTATTGCTAGTGCTTTTCCGCGTCTTACGGGGCTACACGTTGAGGACGGCAGCCAGATCACCGACGAGGATCTAGCTCGGCTAGACACGCGATTCCTGCAGTCGATCGATGTTGGACTCGCAACGAATTTGACTAGCGCTTCGATCAGGACATTGGATGCATCCAGTCTTGGCAGCGTGTCGATTAGGGGGGCGCAATTTGACGCCGATACACTGGCTGGATTCGGATCGATGCCGAAACTGTGGATTCTTAATCTGCCTGGTACGAGAGTTACCACAGATTCATTTCGTAGTTTCGATCCGGTCGCACCCGTTTGGAATATCGATCTTTCTTACACGTTAGTTGACGACGGTGTGCTGCAACATTTTGCTACATTGCCGAATCTATGCGATCTGAATCTGCGTGGGACGAAAATCGTCGGTGACGGGCTTGGAGTCCTCTGTGGGAGGAACGTGAGAGCACTGGACCTCAGCGAGACGGCTGTCGATGAAACGCAGTTGCAGCAGATGCGTCCGTCAGGTCAGTCGACACAATTTCCCGCGATCATCACAGGACTTTCGCTTGCGAATGTCCCATTGAGTGAAAACGGTTTTTCGATCCTAACGCAGTTTGCGGAGCTTCAGTGGCTGGATGTTTCGGGCTCGAAGATTACCTCGCAGGCTTGGAAGTCGCTTGCGATTCTAACGGGACTGAAGAAGCTTGTGGTCGACGCCCGTGAGTTCGATCCGAAAGTCTTGGAAAACTTCGATCTGGAAGCCATAACCCTAGTTGTTGACGGCCGGCAAGAATTCTCGAAGGTTCGTGAGCAGGTAGTCGCACTTTCGCATCGGTTTTCTCGGGCGAATCGAGACGATGCTCCGGCAATGTCGACGTCGATTGGAATTCGCATCGATAACTTGTCGCTCGACGGTGCGACCGTGGAAAAGTTGGAAGCACTCTACAATGAAACGAGGCGTGATGGGCCAGACCTGACTTTGCGAAACGCCGAATTGCCAAACGGTGCACGTGCGGATATCAGCTACCAGGTAACGATGATTGAATTCTTTAAGAAGCCGACCAAAGTTCCCGTCTATTGAACTCTGCTAAGTTAGCATCACTGGAACAGATCCAGAACGTTCGCTTTTTGTTGTTCTTTCGTTTGCTCCAACAGCTTTTCTTGTTGCTCGATGATCTGCCGAACGATGTTGATGATCTCAGCGTAGTCTTCAAGTTCAAGCATTTTATCCAGCACAGCATCCATCGCGACGATGATGTTGTCTGCGTTTTCAAGCACAACGATCGACTGTTGCTCGGCCGTAGATCGCTGGTCGGCGTTCAGCGTGATTCGCAAATCTTTAAGCGAATCTTGGAACGCTGGAAAGGACTGCGTCGCGATGTTGCGAAGCGGCGCGATTATCTGATCGACGAGGCGTGACTTTCGTTCTGGTGTATCCACTCGGTTGTTGGTGAGTTCTTCGTGGATGTCCTCGAACGCTAAAGCGAGCCCTTCGACTTCCAAGACAGTCTGATCTGACTTCTGCTGAGCCCAACCGGCCCAGCGACCACGTAGTTCGGCAAGGTTCTGGCTCTCGTTCGCAGCGTCCGAATTGGGCGCGTCTTTCTGGTTGTTTTCAGTTGAGGTTTCTTCGGCACCGGATTCCTCAGCAAACGAACCACGCAGCCTTGCCAACGAATCGCGAGATTGCATCATTTCAGTGCGAATCTGCTCAAAGCGTCGCCTCAGCCCCAATTCCCGACCATCCAGAATCGCCAAGAGTTCGTCAGGTCGCACGACGGTCAGTGTCGTTGCCTCACTTGAACCAACGTGAGAGCCGCCATCGAGATCGTATTTGTCACTGGCTTTGACGCTGAATATAACCCGGTCCTGAGGTTTGAGGACCAATGGGTTGGGCTGCTCGTTTGCTGATTGATCTCGAAGGTCCAGCCCCAAAGCGTCATCGTCGTTGCGTTGAACGTCGAAATCGAACTCGCGAGTGGCATCGCCTATCCGCAGATCGAACCAGTTTCGCGCGACCTCATAGTCGTCTGAAACCTGGCCCTCGAGGTTTAGTCGTGCATTGGCGGTAATAGCGTTGCCGATGCCTCGCAAAGCCATGTCGACCTTCGGTATTTCATCTTCCAGTGCGCCAATGGTCAGTAAGAACGGTTCTAGGCTTTCAATGTGGTCGCGGTCATGCAGTGTGATCGAGAGCGCGACGCGTCCGCTGAGCTTGTCGATCGTGTGCGTGATTTCACGGTGTGATTCACCCTCGGGAAAGCTGATTAGTTGCTCTTCGCCACTATCGATGTCCTTTATCGTTGCGGAGATCAGATCTTTGCTCGAACGGATTTTGGCAATAACGCGACTGCCGATCGGTAACTGCGTGCCTGGAGTCCACTTCTCTTCACGTGGATCGAGCCCTGTGTATTCGGGTAGCTCACTGTTCAATTGCACCGACATGACCACAGGACTCAGCACGACCTGCACTTGTTTGTTTCGTAGGCGAAAGTCGCCGCCGATCACATCAAATCGAATGTCGTTGAGAATGCTCTTGAAGGGTTTGCCGTTGAAGACGTAGTACTGAAAGCCGTTGGTTGGTTCACCGTCACGACTCATGTTGACGCGACCGCGGTCGCCATCGGTTGTCTCGTAGAGGATCGAGCACAGTTCCGGCGGAGGATACGCGCGGTTGGCATCGGCTCGCACACGCATGATCAGGTCTGTTCCCTTGGCGACCTTTTTGATGCCGTCTTCGAAACCAACCAACTCGATTCGAGCCCGCCGCTCCCAGGGTTCGTCGCTTAGCGGCAATAATCTAGACGCCACGGTGCCGAACGCTTCTCTTCCCAAGGCAACTAAGAGAATCAGGGAACCAATGGAAATAGCAGCCGCCGCGAGTTTGGTCGCGATCGGGCCATAGCTGAAGACTTTGCCGAGCTGAACGTCGGAGACCCCCGCCTTTGCACGGTCAATCGTCTGCGACAGCATTTCGGTGCCCAGTTCACTTGCAGGGCTGGTCGCGGCGCGAATCGCCTGTCGATCGGCTTCTTCGATTGCACTGTGGCGTTCATCTTCCACTTCGACCGTAGTCACCAGACTATCACGGAAAGAGGGGAAGTGTTTTTCGATCAGTAACGCGAGACTGGAATTGCGAAACGAGTGGAAAACGCGACGCAGCATGTAGTAGTAGGCGACCCAACACAACGCGAGCGCCGTGACGACAAGTAGTACCACGCGCGCCGAACGCGGCATCTCGTTCGCACCCAGCAACACGGGCAAGTAGTCCAACGCGAAACCGATCCAAAAGGCGATCACCAAGCAAACGATCAGCATGGCCACGCCTTCGATGACTACGTAGCGGCGGATGCGCGAACGTAGTCGATCCAGCAACTCCAAGACAGAGCTTGGCGCGGTCGGCGTTTCGGAGTCTTTGGGAACGGTTGCCATATTCGCGTTTTTTTGGGGACAGTCTGTCGCTATGCCAGTTTGCTCAGTCGTCGAATGGTCCACTCTAAGAACA
>CAYQMZ010000331.1:0-8200 GCA_964418725.1 uncultured Pirellulaceae bacterium | reverse complement strand
CCGTTGGCCGCTTTACCGTTGCCGTTCTTGCTCGCCCTGCTGCGAGATGAATAGACACGTTCCAAGACACAAGTGGAAAGAATGATCACACCGTTGGTGACTGCAAGCTCAACATAGCTTGTCTTTTTGTTGGACAACGCATTGATCACCGCGATGCCGACGACCACGAATAAATAGGTCATTTCGTGCACGCCGATCGATTCGGTGCGATAACGAATGATCCCAAAGATAGCGAACAAGCCCAAGGCAAGGCCCAGTTCAAGCTCGAGCTTCTTCAACGCGAAGCAGATGAAGAAGACCATGATATTGAGAATGATGAACGTGAAAATGTATCCGTCGTTCTTCTCTTGGCGACGGTAACAGCCAAGCACGACAACGGAAACCACCAACAGATCTGCAAACAGACGCACCAGCAGTTTGAAAACGTCGTCATCAAAAACTGGAACTTCCAAGAACTCCATCTAAGCCTCCGTGGTGGATTCGGTAACTCACCCCACCAAGTACCTGATGCTGATCATGTAACAGAAGTGATCGAGGCGTTGGAAAACATCGCAGCCGGAGTTCCGACTGCGATGTGATCCGATCGATCATCATTCTTTAAGTTCTTTGATCGCTGGAAGATTCAACAGGTACTCACGTCGCTTGTCGCAGAATTCGCGAAGGCTTCCGTCTTCATCGGCCACGGCTTTTGCGAACGCTTCATTCGTCATCAGCTTGCGGGTGTCTGCATTGACTTCGTCCGCGATCAGAGTATTTGCGGCCGCGACCTTTTTCCCTAGGTATTCCCAATCGAGATACTCTTCGGCGATCTGTTTCACGTATTGCAGATATCGACGTTTCAGATTCTCGTTTGCCAGCAGCTTGCTTCGTAGTGGGAAGCGAGGACTGTCGAGGCCAGTCAGTGGATCGAGCTCAAAGCCGCCACCTTCACCGCCACCGGGACCACCACGTCCAGGGCCGCCTTCTCCTGGTCGGCCGCCACGCTCGAAGTCACCGCCACCCTGCCGGCCGCCAAAGCCACCGCGACGCCGGCCGTCACGTTCTGCTCCGCCGTCACGACGATCGTCCCCAGGCCGCTCATCTCCGGGCCGTCCACTTCCATCATCTGGACGAAAACCTCGTTCCGGTCGTTGCTCCGCCTGTGTCTCAGGACCGCGTCCGAAGAAACCAAAGAAGCCACCACGACCGCGACGACCACCGCCTCGTCCGCCTGGGCCACCCGGTCCGCCGCCGTGAGAACCGCGGAAGGCCTCGTTCATATCGTGCGGCAAGACATGGAAGACACCGTCTTTGTTTCGATAGATGCTGTAGTCACTGGCTCGTGTCCAGTATCCGTCGCTATTGATCAACGCGATGTCCGCAGCAAGAAACCACAGTGCACCGTCAACGTCGAGAATCGGTTTCAGCGCCGTCTCTAGTTCGTCCGCAGGTGTCTCTTCCAGAACGCGACACAATTGAATTAGGCCGTCCCAAGCCTCTTTCTCGTCCTTCGATTTGATGGTGTACTTCGCACGATACGCTTCGACGTCTTCTCCCTCGTAACGCAAACCACCGTCGCCGCGCGGACTGCCGTCCACTTTCCAGCGAGCTCCTTGCTTCGAGCCGTAGTTCTCCTTCAAGAAGTCTTTGTTGAACTGTTGAGCGTTGGCATAGACGCCCCAACTTCGACCGTTGATGACAACCTTCATGAAGTTGACTTTTGGTGTCGCGATCTTCTTGCTGGTAATGTCGTGGTACAAGAAGGAACTCATCAGACTCGCGTCGCCGTTGCAGTTCAGCAAGTTCAATGTCTTGTAGCCGTATAGTCGCTGATCATCGTCGATGAAATCCATCGACAGATTCAGCGATCGTTTGTTTCCTTCGGGGATCGAAAAGAAGGACGAGGCACCTCGGAAACTGACACCCACATTTGGATATGTCTTGCCGTCGACGATCATCTTGGCGGGGACTTCAACATCCGTCGGCTTGAAAGCGGCCAGTTCGGCCTCCCAGTCGTCGTTTTCGAATTCCAAAAAGATCGTTCGCAGAACGGTTGGATCGTAAAGAGACTTGTCACCATCGACTGCTGCTACTTCGCTGGGCTTAACCTCGGGTCCAGGTGTTCCCTTGACCTGCTGCCCTCGTCCGCCAGGTCCGCGACGGCCCCCCGGTCCGCCACGCCCACCTCGACCTCGGGTGCCTCGATCGGCCAGCGACGCGCGAGCCTTGGCCCGTTCTTCCTTGTTCAAATAGCCATCATCGTTCGCGTCATACTCGTCCAACAATTCGATATCTTGCTGGTTTCCGGGGCCTCCTGGACCTCCAGGCCCACCCGGTCCTCCAAACCCGCCAAAGCCAGGCGGCTGGGCTTGAATGATGACGGCTGACGAGCCGAATAGTACGCCTAAGAGTAGAAAACGGAATCGCCGCACAGCAACGAGGTTAATCAAATAATTCATCGAGATGGCCTTAATTGAGAGCTGCGGATGAGTTCCGTTGGGTGAGTACCGCATTCATTTCCCATTGAGGACATAAAACGCGAGGAAATGCTCGAATTCTACCCCAAACTGCTGAGGCAACTTGAGCGGCGTTCCATATCGGAGCTCACAGGTCCGTAGTGACTCCGAATTGACCTAACTGGCGACCCGAGTTGGCAGCGAGCGGAGCGAGATTCGCAGGCGATATGGCAGTAGCGTGTAGCTGTGCTCGAAGCCCCCGGACCATCAACATTTCACAGACTTCCGCTTCTGGCCCAGCCGCCCCATAGACTTGATTTTATCAAGCTGCTCTGTGGCCAACGGCACGCGACAAGATGTGTTTCCGACGTCGACTTGTACTTTGCCAATCTTCTTCGCGGTCGACTTGGCGGCCCCGAACATCGACTTCACGAACGAGCCGGAAGCAATCACAAAGCTATTCATGCAATAGCGCACCCGATTCGGGGCCTCGTCGATTTCCTGCTCAACGCGTTTCAACAGACTCTTCAGTTCTTGCTTGTCTAATTCTGAATCTGGCCGGACCGAGATCGCTGCCGTGTAGGTCGTCCAACCGCTGCTGGCGATGTTCTCTTTCTTGGACTTCATCCACTTCTTCCCGATCGACAAAGCATCAGGATGTTCTCCGGCGGCGAAGGGAACGGCGTGTTCGCTGAGCATGTACCACCACGCTGACTTCGCCCAACCATCCAACTGCCGCTTGGTCATTGCCGTGCCATCCGCCAATAGACCGGCCAAATACATCGCGTCCGAGTTTCCCGTGTCCCACAACTGAAGCGCCAGGTCTTGATCGCCCTTGATCTTGCGTAGGATCTTTTTCAGGTCTGCGATCTTCACGCCGTACATGTCGCCATCCGCTCCGTGGTTTCGATAGATCTTGACAGTCTGGTCGCTCCCAAGGCTCTCGAGTTCCGCCATCACTTCGCTCAAATTCATCATTTTGCTTTCTGTTGAAGCTTCGACTCAGACAACCGCAAATGCCGGTCAATGAAGGCAACGCTATCGGATCAATGCCTGCTTGGGGTTTCCGTTTCTTCGTCACCACCGGCATCACGTCCTTCGAATCCGTGTGCGGTCGCGACATACGTTTGGTGCTGCGACAAGCGCTTCCCGATGTTCGACGTAGATTGTGCCCGCCCCACGTCATCTTGTCTGGACTCACCGATGAAAGCCGATCGATCGCTTCGCATTTTGCTTGCGCTCAGTGTCTTTTTGTCTTCCTTTACCGGTTGTGTTTCGCAACCACGGATTCGAAAACACCAGCATCATCTACTGGGTACAGAACCAACTCAAGGGTCGACGACGCAACGTTGCGGATATCAAGAACCAGCCGTCAACGAGCCGCCTGCAACTCGGCAGATTTCGACGCCTGCAATATGCAACGGTCCCGATCCAACCGCCGCGGATACGACGTTGCCTTTGACGGTCGAATCGGATGTCGAACCAGAGGACTGGCCGCTTTCGCTAGAGCAAGTGATTCAAATCACGCTGCAAAACAGCGACGTGATTCGAGACCTTGGCGGACGCCTGGTAACTACGCCGCAGGCTTCGACGTCCATCTACGATGTTGCGTTGCAAGAAGTCGATCCACAGTTTGGTGTCGAGGCGGCTTTGAGTGCGTTCGACGCACAGCTCGCTTCCAGCATGATATTCGACCGGGACGAACAGGCATTCAACAACCAATTCTTTGGTGGCGGTGCATCGGTTCTGTCATCGAACGTCGGCGACTTCAACGTCGAGCTTTCGAAGCGTGCCGCAACTGGTACACAGTTCTTCCTTCGTAACGTTACCAACTACAACCGGAACGACTCGCCTGCCAACTTGTTCCGCAGTGCGTACAACACGCAGCTGAATGCCGAATTCCGTCACCCGCTGTTGCGTGGCAGTGGCATCGCCTACAACCGCATCGCCGGGCCAAACGCACAGCCTGGAAATTACAACGGTGTCGTTCTCGCTCGAATCCGTACGGATATTGCTCTGGCGGATTTCGAAACATCGGTTCGCAATTTGATTCGCGATGTCGAGACAGCCTACTGGCAGCTCTATTTTGCCTACCGTTCGCTGGACGCGCGGACAGCAGCCTACGATGCGGCGTTGGCTTCTTGGCGAACCGTACAAAAACGATATGAGGCGAGCACCGTTGATGGCGAGCAAGCGGCGTTGGCAAGAGCGAACTACTATCGTGCTTTGGCCGGAGTAAAGAATGCGTTGGGTGGAGGTTCTGCGAATTCGGGAGTCGTCGGAGTCTACAGTTCGGAACGCAGCCTGCGAAAACTGATGGGCGTTCGAGCCAGCGATGGCCGGCTGATCCTGCCGACCGACGAACCATCGACTGCCAAGCGGATTTTCGACTGGCAAGAATCGTTGCACATGGGACTTGCACGTCGCGTGGAATTGCGGCGGCAACGCTGGACGGTCAAGCAGCGAGAAAACGAACTGTTGGCCGCCAAGAACTTCTTGCTCTCGCAGTTGGATCTGATCGGACTCTACCGCTACCGTGGCTTCGGAGATGATCTGCTTGGCAACCGAGACGTCGATTTTGGTAGTGCGTTTTCCGATCTGTATGGCGGCGACCTACAAGGCTGGCAACTCGGGCTGCAATATTCCGTTGCACTTGGAAAGCGACGCGAACACGCCACGGTTCGCGCCGCCGAGTTGCAACTCTCTCGTGAGCGAGCCGTCCTTCGTAACCAAGAGCTGGACATCAGCAGCAACATTGCAAATCAATTCGCCGAGCTTGACCGAGCATACGCTGTTGCAAGGGTAAACTTCAACCGAACCGTCGCCGAGCGAAAACGATTCGATGCCGCCGTAGCAAAATACAAGGCCGGCACGGAGCTGTTGGAATTTGTATTGCAGGCACAACAAAACACGGCTGACGCGGACACAGAGTATTACCGCAGCCTCGTTGACTACACCAACGCAGTGATGAACTTTCACTACGAACGCGGCACGTATTTGGAGTACATGAATGTCGACCTAGCGGAAGGTCCGTGGTCGCCCGGTGCGTACAGCTCGTACGCCAAAGAATTCCGTCGCTTCAAACCCAAAATGAACTATTGCATGACGAGCCCACCGGCAGTGAGTCGTGGAACGCTGGCCGACTCGCGGACCGACGAAGCCGGAATGATGATCAACGGCGATGGCGTCATTCTCGAGCCTGGTTACGAGATGTCGTACCCCGATGAACAGGCTCAAGCCAATTCCCCTTTTGATCAACCGGTTCTGTTCGAAGACACTCCGAACGGAGACGCAAAGGATCCGGAATTGCCGTCACCCGAAGCATCGATCTCAACTCAATCGGGACAAGTCGAAGGCGTCGGGGACGCGACGCAAGATGCACAAGCCGTGGAGTTCAACTCTCTGGATTCTAGTGAGACGGGTGGACTCGATTCGGTACTGATTGATAACCCGGAACAGTTCGAAGTCGAGCGTCCCGATTTCAATCAACCGATTGGGAATCAGAAGGAGTTGCCGGTTGCCCCGACGGCTGAACCAACGGGCGCGGTTGATGAAATCAAAGTTCCCACGTCATCGGAAACGCTGATTCCCGACTTGGACTTCAGCAAGAGCCAGATCCTGAATAAGGCCACCAAAGCCGTAACGACCGCAGCCGACGCCATGGCTCGGATCGTCAAAGCAGAAAAGGCGGTCGTCGAATCTGGACCAAGCGGGATCGGAACCCTGGAATCCAAAGACAACCCTCTGCGAGGTGCCGGAACTTCGTCGATTTCGCGCATCACCCAAGAGCTCCGCAATACTGCAGTCGAATTGAAGCCCTCAGCCGCCGCAAAGAACACGACCGTCCAGTCGACTAGCAACCCGAAGACTCCGCGCATCAAGAGCGAGCCCAAACCATCAACCAGCTCTCCTGCCGCTCCGAGTCAGCAGTCGACACCAAAGTTGAATCCACAGAAGGTCGCCCGGCGACCGTTCTTCAGCGCGTTCAATTCTCGAATCAGTGGCGAAGCAGCGAATTCGCCGAGTGTCCCATCGGCTCGGCGCAGCACCAGTAAGCCGTCCATGCGTCGCTAGTCCAAAGTCGCTAATCCAGATGGGTTGTCGAACTGACATCCGATTCCATGGTTGCCTCCGCCGTTTTGGCTTCGTCCATCCGCTGCAACTGCCAAAGCATTAGAAAGTCGTAGACAGCATGGCCGAGAATCGGGACCCACAGAGTGCCGAACTGCCAGTAGAGCCATCCAAAATAGACGCTGACAACAAGCGCCATAATGAAATACGTGAGCGACAGGAAATGGACTAGCCCGAAGGCCACGCTCGCCACAGCCACACCAACGACCACATTGGTGTGATAAGCAATCTCGCCCTGAATCAGGCCGCGAAAAAGCAGCTCTTCGCCCCAACCGGCCGCAAAGCTCAGCAGGGCAAGGTCCAGCAGACTCATGCCGCGGAACATGGGCACAAGCTTCTCGTCCACCAGATTGGTGAGCCGTCGAAATGGTCCCCAGCCAACGCGCCGAAGTCCCACCACGATCAAAAGCGGCGGGAGGGCCGAACCGATCCCGATGACAATTGACGTCAAACTAACCGGCCACAGCGTTTCGGCTGGCCAGACACTAGTCAGTTGTCCGAATAGTAGGGCCAGCAGACCAAGTCCTACTTCGAAGCAGAACCCCCAGCCGAGGCTGGCGTCTTCCAGGGATATTTGGTTTTCTTCCTTCACAGTCTCATCATAAGGCCGATCCCACCGCAGCCGAAGTATCCCTACCCAAGAGACAACCGGATCCTTCTGCAATCTGGCGGTCTACAACCGGTACCTCTTAGTTGACCGTTCCTAACAGCGCGGGTAGACTTCCGGGCTTATTCGCGCGACGCGGACGCCCGTTGGGACACCCGATGGCGGCAGACGAAGGGATGTCTGCGGATGAGCGTTGTGCTTGGTCAGGCCAAAGACCTTCTGCAATTGCGACTCGAGAGAGCATTGGCCGTCGCAAAAACAGATCTACAACTCATACTCACGTTAAATACGTAACAGGTTGAAAGATGGCGAAAGCTAAGAAAAACGTTTACTACTTCGGAAAGACTCGCACCGACGGCAATTCGAAAGATAAGCAGTTGCTTGGTGGTAAGGGAGCGAACCTGGCCGAAATGACCAGCATCGGATTGCCAGTGCCTCCTGGCTTCACCATCACAACCGATGTCTGTGACAAATACTACAAAGCTGGCGAAAAGCTTCCTGCCGGTCTTATGAAGGAAGTCAACGCGGCCGTGAAGACGCTCGAGAAGGAACTCGGCAAAGAGATGAAGAACCCGAAGAACCCATTGTTGGTTTCGGTTCGCTCTGGTGCCGCCGTCTCGATGCCCGGCATGATGAACACGATCCTCAACCTGGGACTCAACGACAAGTCGGTTGAAGGATTGGCAGAAGCCACCGACAACCCACGATTCGCGTACGACGCTTATCGTCGATTGATCAACATGTTCGGCGACGTCGTCATGGGCATGGATCACCACCAGTTCGAAGCTGCCTTCGACAAGATCAAGAAGAAGTACAAGGTTAAGGACGACACCGATGTACCTGCCGAGGGTTTGAAGGAACTCTGCGACGCTTACAAGGCTGTCTACAAGAAGCACACCAAGCAGCCGTTCCCGCAAGATCCACTGAAGCAACTGGAACTGGCGATCATCGCCGTATTCTCCAGCTGGAATACTCAGCGTGCTGTTCGATACCGCGAAGTCGAAGGCATCCGCGGTCTGCTCGGAAC
>CAYQMZ010000330.1:954-8203 GCA_964418725.1 uncultured Pirellulaceae bacterium | reverse complement strand
ATACCGGCACCGGCAATCGCGAGGCAACCGATCAACATCGTGTATGCGGTGTACGGCATCTTCTTCCGAAGTCCACCCATCTGTGGCATTTCATTCGTGTGCACAGCGTGGATCACAGAACCCGAGCACATGAACAGCAGACTCTTGAAGAATGCGTGCGTGATCAGGTGCATGACACCAGCAAGCCAGCCACCTAACCCCAAGGAGAGCATCATGTAGCCAAGCTGACTGATCGTTGAGTAAGCGAGGACTCGCTTGATGTCCGTTGCCGTGATTGCAATGGTTGCCCCTAGGAACAACGTGATGGTGCCGCATATCGCAATCACCAACAGAACTTCAGGGGTAAATACGGGATAGAACCGAGCCACCAAGAAAACACCCGCCGCGACCATCGTCGCCGAGTGCACCAAGGCGGACACGGGCGTTGGCCCTTCCATCGCATCTGGAAGCCAAACGTGCAGCGGAAACTGTGCACTTTTGCCGACACACCCACAAAAGATGCCAACGCCTGCGACAACCAAAAGCCAATAGCCTGGCACAGGTTCGTCCGCCTCTTCGGCTTCCGTCACCCATGTCGCTGACGCTTCGTCGATCTTTGCCTCCAAAGCTTCAGGCTCAAGACCTGGATTGGCGGCAATCACCTCGCGTACTTTCTCGGGACTGCCCATTCGCGCCATGCCGGCAGGGACATGCATTTCATGACCGCCAGCAGCGGGCCGCACAGTCTCGAACAGCCCGGGATCATCACCAATCTGACCATAGTTGAACGTGCCGATTGCACCCCAAAGGGCCATCAGACCAATGATCATGCCAAAGTCACCAACGCGATTCGTGATGAACGCCTTGTTGGCGGCAGTCGATGCACTCTTTCGCTCGACGTAGAAACCGATCAGGAAGTAGGAGCAAATACCCACCAACTCCCAGAACACGAACGTCATCGCCACATTGCCGGCGATTACCAGCCCAAGCATGCTAAAGCAGAACAAGGACAGGGCCTGGAAGAAACGGTGATAACGACCTGGACGAGTCAGCTTCGAGCCATCCGACATCGTGACTTCTGGGTCAGTAAAATCATGCAACTCATCGTGCATGTAGCCGGTCGCGTAGAAGTGAATACACGAGGCAATCAGGGTAACCATGCAGAACATCGACACAGTCAAGGCATCGATGTAGTACCCAATAGACATACGAATCTTGCCAAATTGGCCGAGGACATACCACTCGCCGGTATATGGACCGCCGCCTTCTGCGTGCCCCTCACCGTGCGACACCTCATCGGCTCCATGACCGCCCTCGACTTGATCCGAGTGACCATGACCCACATCTTCGCTATGGGCTTCCGAATGACTTCCCGCTGAATGGGAATCTTCGCCATGCGAGCCATGCGCATCGTGGCCGCCACCATGATCATCGTGCGCTGCATGGTGGTCACCGTGACCATGGTGAGCAACCGCCGGCCAGTTCGACCCGAGCCAGACAAACAGGCTGCAGTAAGACAACACTGCCGCACCCAGGATTGCCGCGGTGGCAACCGTGCCAGCAGCCTTGCCGTGCTCGCCAAGGTTTGGCCCAGCCAGCACGATCACAGCAAAGGAAAGCAGCGGCAACAAGACTGCCGCACCAAGCAACATTGGTAATAAGGTAGCAGCGTCCATCAGCCTTTTAGCTTATCTGCTTTGTCGACATCAATTGTCGAGAAGCTGTTGTAGAAGTTTAATGCGATCGCCAACGCCACTGCTGCTTCCGCAGCGGCAAGCACAATCACGAAAAGAGCAATCAACTGACCATCAAGACCCAGGTTGTTCTCACGCAGAAGGGGACTGCCAAAGGCAATGAAGTTGATGTTGGCTCCGTTCAAAACCAACTCAATCCCCATCAAGACGCCTAGGGCGTTCCGTTTCGTGGCCATGCACAACACGCCGGTCACAAACATCACGGCACCCACCACCATGTAGTGCGATACGCCGACGGGTTCGGTAAGCAAGTTCATATGACCGTCCGTTAGACCTCTGCGACTGGCTGCGCCCGACGCTTCGTACGCGCCAGGAATGCCGCACCAATCAAAACAACGAGAAGATGGATGGAAATAATCTCAAAAGGGAGCAGATAGCCAGTCAACCCAGACTGGCCTTCCGCATCGACGTTCGCCTTGTCAATTCGGACATTCAGGAATGCACTACCGATCTGCGATGCCGACTCAACCTCAGCGACTGCCACCGCATCGCGATCAGGACGAGGTGTCGTCCAGTCTTCAACGCTGATTGAAGCCTGCAGAAGCATCAACAACATCGCACCGCCGACCACCAAACCGGCGATCCACTCGCCACCGCTTGTCTTCATTGAGACATACGACGCCTGAGCAGTTAGCATCACACCGAATATCAGCAGCACCAGCGTGCCACCCACGTAGATCATGATCTGCATCGCACCAAGGAACTTGGCACCAGCAAGCATGAACAAGCCAGCCGTAGCGGCCAGCGAGATAATCAAATAAAAGGCCATCCGCACGACATTACTGGAGAACAAAACCCCCAGAGCAAAGCCGCACGCGAACAACGCGGACAGCAAAAAGAAAACGGAATGCCAGTTGATCGCCGCAAACAGAATCATCGCACAGCTCCTCCGTCCAAAAGCGATACTTTCAAGCCATCCGAAGCCGCGGCAGCATGACCGCCATCTGCATGATCCGCCTCTGAGTGCGAACCATCACCGTGCTCCTGACCACCCGCCTCAGCTTCATCGGAATCCGTAACAGCAACCGGAGCCGACTGCAGAACCCACTGTTCTCGCACAGCAATCGCATCGCCGCTCGGAGCAACGTCACGAATAAACGGAAGCCCCAGATACTGCCAAACGAAGACAGAGCCAACGAAGGACACTGCAGCCAACGGCACACAGTACTTCCAGCACATCGTAATGACTTGGTCAATTCGCAGCCGAGGAAACGTCCAGCGTACCCACATCATAAAAATGACGCCGATCGCAGCCTTCAGCAGCAGATTCGCAACACCGGCCACATTCGCCAATGCCCCCAGCAACCTAAAGTCAGTTTCATCGGGCGAGTAAGCAAGACCCTGGAAAATTGGCAGCGGACCATGCCAACCACCAAAGAACAAGATCGCAGCAAGTGCACTAACCAGGAACATCGAGCCATACTCTGCCATGAAGAACACACTCCATCGCAAACCCGAATACTCGGTGTGAAAACCAGCCACCAATTCACTCTCAGCTTCCGCCAAGTCAAATGGAGCTCGGTTCACACTGGCCATCGCACAAGTAAAGAACACCCCAAACGCGACCATAATGAATGGGTCGTGAAAGATCAGCCAATTCGTGAACAGGCCAGCCTGACTATCCGCAATGGTCACTGCATTCATTGAACCAACGAGACATACCGGCACCAACGCCGAAAGCCCCAGAGGCACTTCATAGCTAACAACCTGAGCTGCTTCACGCATGCCGCCGAAAAGCGACCATTTCGAACCTGAACCGTAGCCAGCCAGGATCACACCAAACACTTCGAGCCCAAGAATCGCAAGCACGAAGAAGATAGCAACGTTGGATACCTGCGCGGCCCAACCACTCGCAAATGGCAGAGCAATGAACGCCGCAAAACTAGCAGCAAAGCTCAGATAGGGAGCGATCTTGAACAGAAGCGGATCTGCCCCGTCGGGCATAATATCTTCTTTGGAAACCAGCTTGATACCGTCAGCCAACGTCTGGAGCCAACCAAAGGCGCCGCCAACTCGGGTAGGACCAAGCCGGTCCTGAATACGGCCGGAGACTTTCCGCTCCAACCAAATGAATACCAACGCTCCGACTGCAATAACATTGATCAAGAGAGCAGCATGAATAAGTGCTGCAATGATGTTTGCAGGTGCGGACCAAGCCTCTGGAATAATCCAAGAGAACCAGGAATCTAGAAAACTATCAATGATCTCGGCCACTGTGTTCCTCGTGCCGTGGACATTGCTGGTGGATCGCCACCAAAGTGGGCGAATTTAAGCCGTGGAATATGGCACAGTTCCCGATTCAGGTACAGCCCCCACGGCACACTAAAGCAATGAATTCTGACCGAAAATCAGAAGCTCAGACTGCGCCGAACGCCTGCCCGGAAAAGACGGAACACAGATCAGATTGACCATGGCGATTCTGGCCCCGACATTCAGCCATCACGCCTCCCGCTAAGAGTCCGACGACGGCAACTCAAGCAGGTATTTTGGATCGCGTTCCATGATCGGCCGAATTACGGACTCAACCTCTCGAGCCCTAAACCAGGTGCCTCGAACACCACCCCACCTAAACTCGTGCAACTTACCTGCCTTTGCAACCTCAGCTTCTAACAACCCGCGATTCCAAGTCGACGGAGCATCCAAGTCGCGAACATAGTAGTTGTACTCCACCTGACTTTGCGTGCCGTCGCTCCGTACGACGACACCGGCAAACTGCTTGTCGTAGCGGTACGGAACGCCGGCCAGCTTTTCGATCAGATGGAACTGAGTCGCGACGATGTGCGGAAGATCCAGATTCAGAATAATGGAGTCCGTATCACGCCAAGCGACCCACAGAGAATCCGCCCCAAAGGCGTCGAGAATCGGGGCTCCTGCCCACCCGAATCCGTCGACATCGACCGCACTGAACACTGGATCCAGCGTCCTCAACGAAGCCGGAACAGACAGCCGAACTTCTTCCGAGAATCTACCAACCTCCGAAGGACTTTCCCGGACTGAGAATTCGAGGCTTTTCGTGTAGCTGTAGGTGAATGTGGGCACCACGATGCTCAAGGGATCGCGGGCGCGGATTGCAGAGAGAAGAAACGCGGACAACTCAGCGTAGTCGGACACCCCAGTCGACGCAGACAACCCCTTAAGCCTGGCATGCACCATCACATGCTCAGACTGCGGAATTGGCAGACTCTCGCTCACCAGAGACATCTACCTAGCGGTCGATTTCACCCATTACGATGTCCAGCGAACCGATAACCGCTGGAATATCGGCGATCGGGATCCCCGCACACAACTCAGGACAGACCGACAAGTTGCTGAAGCAACTACTTCGAGCGCGGACTCGCCAAGGAATCGCATTGCCATCGCTGACCACATAGAAGCCCATCTGCCCACGAGGAGCCTCTGTCTCCAGATAGGCTTCGCCTTTCGGCAGTTTCGTGGTGAGCTTGATTGGCACGCCATAATCGCCGGAGGCTGTGCTGTATCGGTCGATTGCTTGACGAGTCAAATCGATCGCCTGAATCACCTCAAGCATACGAACATAGAAACGATGCCAGCAGTCACCCAAAACCGCATCGTGCGGCACTGGTGGGTAATCATGGTCATTCGGGTAGTGACCATCACGCTCGCAAATCACCTCGAACGCATAGCCATCGTACATATCCGTGTAACGCTCTTCGCCATCTCGGCGAAGATCGTAGTCAACACCGCTGCCACGAAGCACAGCACCAGTGCATCCGTAATCGAGAGCCATCTCAGGCGAAAGCACACCGATATTCGCGGTCCGCTTCACGAAGATCGCATTCGTCGTCAGCAACGTGTGATACTCAGTAATGACCGGCAGAAACTGGTCGAGAAACGCCTCACACTTCTGCAGCCAACCCTTCGGCAAATCAGCAGTCGCACCACCGGGAGTGAGGTAACTGTAGGTCAACCGAGCCCCACAAGCCTCCTCGAACAAGTCGAGGATCTTCTCGCGCTCACGAAAGGCATACAGAAACGGGCTGAAACTACCAAGGTCCAGGCCGTATGTCCCCATCCCAACAAGGTGACTGGCGATGCGACCCATCTCAGCGATGATAACACGCAAATGCTTCGCCTTGTCCGGCAATTCGTAGTCCATCAACTTCTCGACACACAACGCCCAACCGAGATTCATATTCATCCCAGCGAGGTAATCCATGCGGTCGGTATACGGCACCCACTGTCGAGGAGTGAGGTTTTCTCCAATTTTCTCAGCACAGCGATGGAGGTAACCAAGATGCGGCGTGACCTCAGAGATGATCTCACCATCAGTACGCAGAACCAAGCGCAGAACGCCGTGAGTACTGGGGTGCTGCGGCCCCATGTTGACCAACATTTCGTCAGTGCGGACGTCGTACTCAACTAGCTGGCTTTGGATTTGATCGTCAACGGTCGCCATGGTTCGTTTGCTCTGGCTTTTCTGAGTTTACTGTGCGTTGCGTTGGGGCAGGACACGCCATGCCCGAGTCCTAGCGGCCTCGAATACCGTGGTACTCAAGAGGCATCTCGTAATCTTTTCGAAGCGGATAACCAACCCAATCTTCTGGGCACAGAATCCGGACCAAGTTTGGATGACCTGTGAAGTTAACCCCTGACAGATCAAACACCTCTCGCTCGTGCCAGTCCGCTGTTCGCCAAACCCCTGACACAGAAGGAACTTCTGGAAGCTGCCCCTCCACATCATCCTTCCACCGGGAAGTCTTGACCTTCACAACCAGCGTATGCTTCTGAGTGATGCTGGAAAGGTGGTAAACCACTTCCAGATGCGGATCGAAACCAGCCTTTGCGGCTTTCTTCGGATCTGGCTGAAAGTAATCCACAACCGTGATGCAGTTCAGCATTTCGAATTTCAGCTCAGGATCGTCCCTCAGGTACGTCATCAAATCGACAAGACCATCAGGAGTCACTTCGATCCATGGATCGATCGCCTCAAAGTTGCCGCCGACGACGTTGTCGCCAAACTTCGCGTTCAATCGATTGAGGAACTTTTCACCAGCCATAGGGAGTTACCCGTTTCCAAATTAGTGCGAGTAGTTCAGATTGCGGTGGCCGCCGTCACGTCAGGCCGACAACACGGATGTTTGCGAGGACGACTTGGAGGGCGATATCGCGTTCTTTCGTCGCACATCGTTTTGAGCTCGAATCGACTTCACCCAATCCAGCGCGCCAACTCTCCATTCGTAGGCGAACCCTACGAAGAGAACCGTAAAGAAGATCGCTCCCTCAACCAGCGCTAACGTCGCTAAGCCGTATTTCGACTGAGTTCCGTCGCCCTTAACGCTACCTGGACGCCGAACAGCCGCTTCCAGCGTGTCACCTGAAAAGCCAGCACCAGTCGCATCCACGGGAATCTGAGGATCGCGAACCCCGAGTTCTTTATAAGTATCACTGACAACCTTGGTCAGAACCGGTGCACCATCGGCAAAGTCAACGAGCTTTTCTTGCGTGTGCATCAAGTTCGTGGCCTTACCGAACACGGTGGCCCACGGGAACATGAA
>CAYQMZ010000330.1:0-944 GCA_964418725.1 uncultured Pirellulaceae bacterium | reverse complement strand
GGATCGTAAAGAAGACCGCGATATCGGCGAACAAGCCCCAGCTCAACGCGTGGGCCGCCGCGGACAATTCGGTGAGCGACTCGCTAGCCGTCATGCCCAACTCGCCGAGCTGGCGGGCGATGTCTGCCGTCCAGGCTGTTGCTTCGGCCCCAGTCGCCCCCACC
Source organism: uncultured Pirellulaceae bacterium (assembly GCA_964418725.1). Classification (GTDB taxonomy): domain Bacteria; phylum Planctomycetota; class Planctomycetia; order Pirellulales; family Pirellulaceae; genus CAYNJG01. Next base: position 780 of record CAYQMZ010000330.1, on the reverse strand, counting down.
GCCGCATCGGCCGACGCGGCCAAGTGGGTCGCCTTCCCGAAGACCACCGCCCACGGGAAGAAGAACGAGACCTCGACATCGAAGATGATGAACACGAGGGCAACGACGTAAAAACGCAGGTCGAACTGAACGAAACTCGACCCAATGGTCGGCTCGCCACATTCGTAGATCTCTTGCTTTTCCTCGTGCGGATCGTGCGGGCGAAGGAAGTAGCCCACCAGCAGATTCACGAAAATAAACCCGAACCCAAGTGCTGCGAACAGCGCGAGATATCCGACGATGGAGGTCGAAGAACTCAGTGCAGAGGCGAAGAGCATTAAACTGGGCCTTTACTAAGGCTGTTGTGCGGAATTTAGACCAAGCCAGATTTTAAGCGACCGGCCACCATCCGCAAGGTGAGACATTCGCCTCAGGCCAGCAATCCGTGAGTTCGCAAAGGGGCCAGAATCGGTTGTTCCGGCAATACATGCGGCTCGAGCGTCGCTCTTCGTAGTGGACGAGGCTACGAATCCATTCGCCGGATGGGCCCAACATCCAGCCGCCGTGCTGCCTCCGACGCATCAGAGCCCGCCAGCAAGCCAATCCCGCTGCACAGCCCAACGCAAACCACCCGAGGTCTCGCCTTAGACAGATTGACCGCTGCAGTTTGACCACGCCGGATGCACAGGCTCGCAATCGACCTTCAACATCGGCGACCGAGAGCACTCGCAACTCGCTTCCGATCAGCCAGCCCTCCCCCATCCGGCTCGCTAAACTCTCGACCAGCGCGTTTTGGCAACA
>CAYQMZ010000329.1:4140-8209 GCA_964418725.1 uncultured Pirellulaceae bacterium | reverse complement strand
GTAAGGAATACCCAGGTTGATGACGCCCCCAGGCTCGACGGCGTATGGCCCGTTGATAGGAGCGTCGGGCATTGCCCCGTCGACTACGATGTTCAGCACGTCCAACGTGCGAAGCGAGTATGGCGAACGCGGGACAATGTGGACGCCTTCGATCGTAAGGATGTCGGGCGGCTCAATCACGTACTCGGGCAGGACTGTCTTCTGCAATTCCTTCGGCATGGATTTGAATACCGGTGGCAATTGCTCCATGCCGTGATTGGGATGATTCGGATTCGTTGTCTTGCAACCGACCAAGCAACTGGAGATCGCAGTGATCGTCAGAAGGGTGATTGCTTGAAGCAGTGATCCTGATGCTCGCATGATTCAGCTCTATTGCGACGTGTCGTGCGGAAAATATCGAGTGACGTGATAGATCTGCCTATCGCGGTCACAGTGATATTCGGGGATGAGCTGTTCGCTAGCGTGTAAGAAAAGTCCTCGACTTCCAGAACAGTTGTCGGTCCTGGTCTCGTCGTACGGGCTGTGTCGGTCAGTCGGATCCGGTAAGGCGCATCGGTTTGGTAAACTTTATGGCCCCTTTAGTCGGTAAAATAGGATCCACCGTCGACTTTGACGGTTCGGTTTTACCGTTCACAAGCATTGTGATTGATTGGTCGATGAATTTAGTGAGCGAGGCTAATTGCGTCGTTCCCGCAATCGCAACTGTATCAAACGTGTGAGGAAGTCGTCATGTTCCGTTTCTCTCAATTCGCTGCCTGTGTGGGTATCTGCATTCTGTTCGCAACGTGTGCTGACGCGAACGCACAGCGAACACCCAACGTCGGCCGGCGCCCCACCGTTAGCCCCTTGATTAACTTGTTCAATCCTAATCAAGGCGGCATCAACAATTACTTCTCATTCGTGCGTCCGCTCCAGCGGCAAGCCCGCTTGAACCAGCAGCAATTCAACCAGAACCAATTGCTGCAGCAACAACTGGCGAATCAGCAATTCAATCAAGGAGGCGCAGGTCGCCTTACGATCGGACTGCAGCCGCAAGCTGGCGGCGTCCAAGGCATGTTCCGACCAGCGGCTCAGGGAGTTGGCATGCCGTCAACAGCAGCCACTTACTTCAACCATTCGCATTTCTATCCCGTGCCACCGCCGCCGTCTCGGTCACGAAGATAATTTCGAACGATCTGCGCGGGGGCGAAACCTGTTGGGAATGAAAGCCCATTGAGGCGGAAGGCAAGAGTCGCTGTTCGATTGTAGGACTTCTTGCCGACTGCCCGGGGCGAGATAGGTGAGACAAGCGAAGTCTGGAACGCTAGACACCGCCCGCTTGAGCATCAAGTTGCTGACGTAGTTGCTTGCTTGCCTGCCAGGGTAAACACAATTCAATCGTTCCAGTTTGATGCCCCAAACGCACGTCGTACCTAACACGATAGATTACTTCGCCGCCAGACAGAAACGGGTTTTGTTGAACGTTATGTTCCAGTCGATCTAGTCCAAGTCGCAGTGCAAGAACGGGCCGCCACGCGTCTTCATAGGCAGCCATCAGTTGTTCGCATAGGACCTCAACAAGTCCGCGCTCAACTTCTGTCATGGGACGCTGAGGAATCGGTTCGATTTCTGTAGCTCCCATCATTGTGTCCAGGATGGGGTACAAAATGGACGGGCGGAAAGCCACGTAGAATTCCAGTTCGGTGGGTTCCGAGCAGACCACAGCACAACAGCAAGGAACCGTTTGCCCGAATACGAACTGTGAGTAGGGGCTCAGTCCATCGCTCTTAAGCCGTACCTCCACCTCGCGTCGCGCACAGGTGGTCAGCGTTTTGCCCAACTCGACTGCAAACTCTCGATGAAGTTCAGACAACGCATGGCTCACGGCCTCCGCTTCGGGAACGACTGATTGTGTGTCACCGGTCACCCCCGCATCGTTCGGAGTACCCTTGGCCGACGTGGCATGTGGAGTATTGAGAAGCTCGCGTTCTTCGTCAGACAATCCGTTATTCATCAGACTTCCTTGTGTAAGCTTGCCGACAATGAGGGGTCAGCGAGTCTGCCCAGTTCCGTAGACTAAGTACTTGTAACTGGTCAGTTCCTTCAATCCGCACGGTCCGCGAGCATGGAATTTGTCGGTGCTAATCCCGATTTCGGCGCCCAGTCCGAATTCACCGCCATCGTTAAATCGTGTGCTTGCATTCACCATGACGGCCGAGCTATCCACACCTGTTGTGAATTCGCGGGCATGTTCCAGGTCTCGTGTGACAATCGTGTCGGTATGACCTGAACCGTATTGGTTGATGTGTTCCACAGCCTCTTCGACTGAGTCAACGACTCGGCACGAAATCACGGGCCCCAGAAACTCCGCGCCAAAGTCGCAGTCCTCCGCCGCCCTCGCACTCGAAATCGCCGCACATGTCTTTTCGTCACCGCGAATTTCGACGTCGTGCTCATTCAACGCCTTGGCAATCTGTGGTAGAAACTCCGCAGCGACTGCCTTATGCACAAGCAGTGATTCCGCAGCGTTACAGACTCCGTAGCGATGGGTCTTCGAGTTGACAGTGATGTCGGTCGCCATCGATAAGTCAGCAAACTCATCAACGTAGACGTGGCAGTTACCGTCGAAGTGCTTGATCACCGGCATCGTCGCTTCTGCTGCTACTCGTCGAATGAGCCCCTCGCCACCGCGTGGAATCGCCACGTCAATGAATTCGTGGAGTGAGAGGAAATGGCCAACTGCAGCGCGGTCCGTTGTCGCGACAAGCTGCACGGCATCTTTGGGAATGCCGAAGTCGTCAGCGCATCCCATCAGTAGATTCACGATTGCTTGGCTGGAGTGGATTGCTTCCTTGCCGCCACGCAAAATGACCGCGTTGCCACTCTTCACGCAGATCGCTGCTGCATCTGCTGTAACATTCGGTCGCGACTCGTAGATGAAGAACACAACGCCCAGAGGAACTCGGACCTTTTGAATCGCAAGACCGTTCGGACGAACCGACGAGTCGATGACTTCACCGATCGGGTCTCGCAACATGGCGATTTCTTCCAACGCGTCGGCGATTCCGTTCACGCGTTCTTCGTTAAGTACCAGTCGATCGATCTGGGCGTCGGTCAAGCCATAACCGGGCGCTGCCTCAATGTCTTTTTGGTTTGCAGCAAGAATCGCTTCCAGTCCACCACGCAGGGCTTTGGCACCAGCCCGTAGCCAACCGTTTTTCTGGTTGCCCGTGATCTTGCCAAGCTGTCGCGAGGCTGCCTTGGCCCGCGTTGCGACGTCCTCACAGTAGCCCTTCAGATCAGTCGATTCCACAATGCTCATTTTCTTGTCCGTCAGGTCCCGTAACTCTCGCGTTGGCTTAATGGCAACGAATTCCGCCATATGAGCCCAGCTTGATCGCATGAAGCTGAGCCACTCACAACTGACGAGCAGCTTCTCTGCTTCAACCGGTCGCTAGGTCAGGTGTGTTGAACGACCGTCGACGCCGCCTGCTGCTGCGAATGATAGCAGTGCGTGCCGAGCCGGCAAAATGTCATGTAAGCGTATCACCTGAACGCCCATGGCGGCTAGAGCTAAGGTCACGCCAATCGTGGCTGCGGTTCGGTCAGCTTTTGGGTCGCCAATAACTTTCGCCAAGAATCCTTTTCGAGAGTGCCCAACCAACAACGGGGCGCCGTAGCGATGATAGTCGGCAGTCGCGGCCAAGAGATCAAGGCTCTGTTGCGAAGTCTTGGCAAAGCCGATCCCAGGGTCGAGACTGATTCGCTCAGGTTTGATACCGTGCGCAATTAATGCGTCCAACCGTGACTTCAAGTAGTTGCCGATATCGCCCACAAGATCCTGGTAAGCAAGATGCTCGTCATTCAGCATCGTGCGCGGATTGCCACGCATGTGCATCGCACAGATGCCGGCTTGGGTGTCGATCGCAACTTGTGCCATTCGCGGATCGCCTTCAAGACCTGTCACGTCATTGATAATCTGAGCACCGGCTGACACGGCTTCTTGGGCGACCTTGGCCTTAGAAGTATCAATGGAAATGGGAACGTCAGTCTGCTGACTGAGTCCGCCGACCACCGCGACTACCCGACG
>CAYQMZ010000329.1:0-4040 GCA_964418725.1 uncultured Pirellulaceae bacterium | reverse complement strand
AGGGCGCGATGAGGATACTTTTGTGCTGGGAAAGTGTCTGGTGTCGGCATGCTGTGACTGCTCAAGGCGATTGCTTTCTAGCAGCCTATCGCAGAACTCACCCTTCACCAAGGATACTCAAGCTGCGAGACAATCTGTTCCGCTAGTTGTGTAATTGCACGTTGTTGCGCCGTAGCAATCGACTGGCCACCTTCAGGAATTGCGTTCGCCGTTTGGCTCACGTACAGGATTGGAGGCAGCGCAACGAGGTTATCGCGCAAGAGATCGCCCGAGCGTGATTCCCAGCGGATTCGGACCACCAGATCGGTGCCGATGTTGCGTGGAACGTCGTTCACGTCTTCGGCGAGGACCGTTTTGCGTTCGGATAGAATTTGACCTGAGAGGATACTCTCGGCGTCTGCCTCGCAGGTGATCACGTACGGTGTCTTGTCGACAATTTGCTTGACCACTGCTTCCGTTAGACGTTCGCCGAAGTCTTTGCGAAAACTATTGGACTGAAAGATGGGTACGTGAATAGTCCTTACGTCAGGCCGATAAAGCGTTTGATTTCCAAACTGGTAACCGGCACAGCCTGTTGCGACGCATAGAGACACAGCGACAACGCAAAGTGCAGCGAGTCGGCGGATGTGGATGCGAGCTGGTGACCGATCTGAATTCATTGCGTCCTAGCGTAGCAACGGCGTTACTTGTTTGCCTTCTGAGGGGAATGCCTTCTCAAGCCAAGCAAGACGCTTTGGTGGCAGATCGGGTTGGCCCTTGAGTTTTGACAATTGAGACTCTGCTTTGACGGACAAACTCGTATCGCGGTATTCGTTTGCAACGCGCTCGTACTGAATTTTCGCTGCGCGGTTTTCGTCGCGTCGCTCGCGATACTCCGCCATGCGATAGTCCCGAATCGCTTTGTTCATGCGGACTTCTTTATACGCCGCCGTCAGGAATTCGGCGTCTTCTGCGGACTCTTTTGGAAAGACACGCTTCATCTGATCGACAAGCTTTCCCGCGTCATTCAGTGGCCCAGCGTCATAGCTAGGCCCCTGATACAGCTTGATTTTGCATTTCAAGCCAAGCAGATGTGCGTTGTATTGATGGGTGCTGCTTGGGAATGATCGACGAAGGTCTGCAAACAATTCATCAGCGCGAAAGATTTTTCCGGCTTGAAAACACGCCGTCGCCGCCAGCATCGTGGCGTCATCAGCGAATTCGCCAGTGGGATCGTCCAGACGGATTTGCTCCAGGATCTTTATTGCGTTTCCAAACTTGTCGAAAGTCGGGCGCTCTCTGGAAGTAAAGTTTGGTGCGATGGACCACTCTTGGCGAACTTCGGTTTGGTGATCTAGCCAGTACTTCGCAATCTCAAAGCGACGTTGACTGATTAGATCCAGGTATTTTGTGCTTTGGTATTTGTTGAGCAACTCAGCAAAAACGGCTTCGGCCTTTGGGTAGCGATTTGCGAAGTAGTGTGACTCCGCTTTGAAGAACTTCGCATCCTCTTCGACGCTCGAATTCGGCCAGCGTGATGCGGCTCGATTGAACATCCTAGCTGCCTTGTCGTAAGCATCGTGGGCCTCTCGGCCCTGCATCAGCTTTGCGCTTTCGTAGATGTTCGTTGCTTCATCGAACATCTCTTTGGCCGCTTGTTCGTTGGGACCAAGACCAATGGATTCTCGCGTCGTCGCCTTCATGCTATCAGCCAACTTGGTGAGCACACCGCGGTTGGGATCTACATCGCCAGGCAAAGTGTACGAGGACATAGGATCCTCGCGATCAAAAATTGTGCAGCCGCACACGGCCGACAGCAAGAAGTAGGCTAGCAAAATGACTGTCCAGTCACTGATTGCTTTGCAGCGCCTCATGGGACATCCTTGTCACGCGAGTCGTTGTGTTAACGGTGACGCAAGCGGTCACCTACTTAATTATTCGTCACACTGGCGGCAACGGTTCACGTGCTATCAATGCATTTTTAGATAAGCGGCGGGACGATAGGCGATTCGGTTCAAAATGGTCAAGATCATTTCGTCGGTAATCTACCGGCCATTTATCATCGGCCAAGCGTGACGTCGCTAGCCGTGGGTTTAGTCGATGCGGAACAAATGTTGATCGGATCTCAGAAACAAGCTGCTGCCGATTGCAACGGGCGAAGCCATCAGTTGACCGTCGAGCTCGTTTTCGGCCACAAGCTCGAATGCTCTCGAGTTACATCTAACGACCGTTGTCTTGCCTTCGTGGCTGCAGAAGTAGAGGCAGCCGTCGGCGAGGATCGGAGAGGCTGAATAGTTGCCACCCAGTCGCTTCACCCAGCGAATCTCTCCAGAGTCTGCATCGACGTTGCTGAGGATGCCGTTGTCGCTGATCAGGTAGATGTCTTTGCCGACAAGCTGCGGAGAAGACTTCTTAGGGATCTGCTTCTTTTGCTCCCACAACACGTTGCTGGCATTCAGTTCCCCTCGAGACGAGACTGGAATGGCCCACAACTCAGGTTTGGTGAAACCCGTGATCAAATAGGCCACGCCATCGCTAAAGACGGGAGCTGCGACGTTTGAGAATCCCTTGCCGTGGTTGATGTGCCACAACATTTCGCCGTTGCGAGGATCGTACGAGACGAACCATTGTGCACCAGGAACCAGCAGTTGAGTTGTGCCATTCCAATCCGCGACGATCGGCGTCGAAAACGCTTTGTGAAAGTCGCCGTTGTCACCTTCCATCGGAGGGCGATCCGTTTTCCACACGACGTCGCCGGTAGCTTTGTCGAGAGCCATCACATATTGAGCTTCCATTCCGTCGCAGACCAAAATCAGCAGGTCTTTCCAAACGATCGGGGAGCTTCCGGGGCCAACGGCATGCTCGCTAGGAAACCTTCGCTCCCAGAGCTTTTCGCCGGTACCTGTATCCAAGCAGGTCGTACCGAAGGTGCCGAAGTGGCAGTACAAGCGTCCCGATTCCAAGACGGGCGTAGGAGACGCATAGCTGTTTAGTAAGTGAATCGGTCCAGGGTTCTCAACGGAAAACAACTCGATGTTCTGAAGAATCTGGCCGCTATCCATGTCGACGCAGATTGCACGTAACGAAACCGTTTTGGCGATTTGTTTCTGCCTGGCCTGTTTGTCGCCTTTCAAGAGATCGGCTTTTTCATTCTCATCGGCAAGGTTCTCGACGGCTGTCGTCAACCAGATCCGATCGCCTATCACAACGGGGGACGACCAACCCTTCCCTGGGATTGAGGTTTGCCACGTGATGCTCTCCTTTGAAGACCACTCTTTGGGCGGAGAGGCATTTGTCGCGTGGCCTTGCCCCGTGGTTCCGCGAAATGCTGGCCAAGTTTTTCCGACCGATGGCGGCGTCCCGTTAACAACGTTGGACGCATCCTCCGCAACTGCGAGCGAAAGGCTGAGGGCTACGGCTAAACACACGCCGGGCAGGAAGGTGTGAGGTTGCATGCTTGACCATTTGGAGGGGTACTCATTGTCCGGACTGCAATTTACATTAGCTACGTTAGGCATGCAAAACGGCCCAACGGCTCCCTCATTGATTGACCACAGTTGAATTCAGTCACGGACTGATTGTTAGGTACGGAAGCTATGCCAAAGCTTGGCTCTGCTTGTCATTCGGCGACAACCACAACAGCGAGCCAGGCTGCCGGAACAGCGCTGCTGCTTTCGTGTGTCATCGCAGGGCATTGTTTTGCGGACAGCCCATTGCTGGACGCTGCCGCTCACAAACCGTCGCCTTTGGTCGCGCAGGTCCAGCACGGTAAGGTTCACGGCGCATCTGCCACGACTGTGATCAGTAGCGATCCGATTGCCGTTGCTCCACCGGACAATATGATGCCGGGAGAAATGAAGTTGCCGTTTCCGTTGAGGCGACCGAATGGCCGTTTCCTGCTGCTGGTGACGTTGTTTGCAGTCCTTGGTGGCCGAGAGCTTTTCGCGCGAAGGTAAGGCAAAGAACGCCCCGTGTCGCGCCGCGTGATTGGAGACGCATACGCGGAGGTACGCGTCGTCGCAACACCGTCTCCGGACACCTTTTGCGGAGTCTCGAGAAGA
>CAYQMZ010000328.1:4590-8217 GCA_964418725.1 uncultured Pirellulaceae bacterium | reverse complement strand
CCTCGAGATGCCGCCCAAAGGCAAACTGCCTGATCGGGTTATTGCTGACTTCGAGCGATGGATCAACGACGGGGCAGTCGACCCACGCGAGGCTGTCGCATCCTCGCCGCTCGAGAAACCTGTTGTGGACATCGAGAGTGGCCGACAGTTCTGGGCCTTCCAACCGCCAACGTTACACCCAGCACCTCCGACTCAGTCACGTAACTGGCCCAATCGAAAGATCGATCATTTCATCTTGGCAAAGCTGCAGTCGAAAGACCTGCACCCCACCGATCCCGCAGATCGGCGTACGCTCATTCGTCGCGTCACGTTCGACCTGACAGGACTGCCACCTACGCCGCGTGACGTTGAAGCATTCCTGCAGGACGAGGGCCCGGATGCCTACGAGCGACTAGTCGAGCGATTACTGGCATCGCCGCAGCACGGTGCGAAGTGGGCCCGGCTTTGGCTAGATGTGGCTCGTTACGCAGAGGATCAAGCCCACATCGTCGGAAACAACAAGTCGCTCTTCTATCCAAACGCTTGGAAATACCGCGACTGGTTGATTGACGCATTCAACTCGGACTTGCCGTACGACGAATTCGTGCGACTCCAGCTCGCCGCCGATCTCATTGAGAGCAAGCCAACCCCAATGGCCGAGAACAGCGACTTGGCAGCAAAGGGCCCTGACAACGATACGCCAGGAGACGTTTCGCTCGATCAGAAAGCGACAGCCCGATCAGATTCGAAACCGACAACAAAGAAAGAGACGGCAGTAGAGACAAGCACACCGCCATACGACAAAGACATCGTTGCGTTGGGCTTTCTAGGCGTTGGCCCCAAGTACTATCGACGGAACGCTCCCGAGGTCATGGCCGACGAATGGGAAGACCGAGTCGATACGGTGACGCGTGGCCTACTCGGCCTCACCGTTGCTTGTGCTCGATGCCACGACCACAAGTTTGATCCGATTAGCACCGAGGACTACTACGCCTTAGCGGGTGTCTTCGCCAGCACTTCGATGCACAATCTGCCACCCGTCGATTGGAAGCCGACCAAAGACAAAAAGAAGCCAGATCCTGACATCACGCTGCATGTTGTCCGTGATGCCAAACCACAGGATCTGAAGGTGCACATTCGCGGTGACGCATTCAACCTGGGCGACGTCGTCCCGCGGCGATTTGTCAGCGTCCTAAACGACGAAGAGGTTTCGCTTCAGCAAGGCAGCGGGCGGTTACCTCTCGCAAATGCCATCGCCTGTCGCGATAACCCGCTGACGGCCAGAGTGATCGTGAATCGCGTGTGGGGGCAGTATTTCGGGAACGCACTGGTCGCCACGCCCAGCAACTTTGGCAAGCTCGGGCAGCGGCCAACGCACCCCAAGCTGCTCGACGATTTAGCGTACCGATTCATGGATCAAGGCTGGTCGCTCAAGTGGCTTCATCGCGAGATCGTTCTTTCGTCCACATACCGCCAAAGCAGCAACGCAAGTCAACGAGTCGCAATGGCAGACCCAGCCAATGCCCTACTGGGACGCATGCCACGACGACGCTTGAGTGTTGAGCAGTGGCGTGATGCAATCCTCTGGGCCTCCGGGGAACTGGACCCGCATGTCGGCGGAAAGTCTCTGAATGTTGAGGACCCCAAGGCTCGGCGACGAACGGTTTACGCAGAAGTTAGCCGACTTGAGCTGAATGCGATGCTGAAACTGTTCGATTTCCCCGACCCAAACGTGCATGCCGCGAGTCGTGCGGAAACGACGACGCCCCTGCAAAAGCTATTCGCTTTAAATAGTCCGTTTATGGTACAGCATGCGAAGTCGCTGACCGGCCGACTGCTCGACCAGTTCACGACAAATCAAGATCGCATCACCGCCGCGTACCAATTGCTGTTTGCGCGGCAGCCGAATGAGCAAGAACAGCAAGTCGCCAAAGTGTTCCTCGGCACCGAGGACTCGCGGGAACGCTGGAATCAGTACGCGCAAACACTGCTGGCCTCGAACGAAATGATGTATCTAGATTGATTGACCGCGAGGCCTGCCGGCGCAACTTGCAATGCGATCGCGACAACTCCGCCCGCTACGACGCAAACATCCCCCTAGGGACAAATGAATCATGAAAATCAGTCGACGCGAAGCACTGCAACGCGCTGGTACGGGCGCGGGCATCATGGGACTCGCCGGAACACTACAAGGCTCCGGACTCATTGGTAGCGATACTTCGCTCGGCGGCCCTGCCTCTCTGGGCGTTCTGCCGCCAACGCACACTATCCCGCGGGCCAAACGCGTCATCTTTTTGCTGATGAACGGGGCGCCATCTCACGTCGATACATTCGACCCAAAGCCGGCGCTCGAGAAGTATGCTGGCGAAATGCCCTCTGGCAAACTGTACAAAGCCGCCAACGCTGGCTTCATGCCGTCGCCATTCTCATTTCGTCCCCACGGCGAGAGCGGTGTCGTGATGAGCGAACTGTTCCCCTATCTCTCACAATGTGCTGATGACATGTGCGTCCTTCGGGGCATGCACACCGACGTCCCCAACCACGAACCGGGCCTGCTGGTCATGAGTTCCGGTAACCAGCAGCCAATCCGACCATCGATGGGTGCCTGGGCTTCCTACGGCCTTGGCAGCGAGAATCAGAATCTGCCTTCATTCGTCGTTCTTTGTCCCGGATTGCCTGTCGTCGGGCCGCAACTCTGGTCCAGCGGCTTCCTTCCCGGCGAACACCAAGGCACCAGTGTTGATACGAGCGACATGCGAGTGGACTCACTGATCCGAAATCTAAAGCACCCGACACTCGACCGAGCACAACAGCGTGAGCAATTAGAACTGCTGCAAAAACTGAATCGAATCCACGCCGAGAAACGCCAACGCGACGCGGCATTGGAAGCGCAGATCCGTGCGTTCGAGTTGGCTTTCAACATGCAACGAGAAGCCACCGACGCGTTCGATATTTCTCGCGAGACCCAATCGACACGCGACCAATACGGCGACAGTCTTTTCGGACGTTCCTGCCTGCTTGCCAGACGACTCTCGGAACGCGGCGTTCGGTTTGTACAAGTCTTCTATGTCGACAAGAAAAACAAGCAACCGTGGGACACTCATCAAGACAACGACAACCGTCATCGCAAGCTTTGCCAAGACAGCGACAAGGCGACCGCCGCTCTGATCACCGACCTGAAGCAACGCGGGATGCTGGAAGACACGCTCATCGTCTGGGGAGGTGAATTCGGGCGAACTCCGTATGCACAAAAGAACAAGAAGCCCGGCCGCGATCACCACCACACGGGGTTCTCGATGTTTCTTGCCGGTGGCGGCGTCAAAGGCGGTCTGACCCACGGCGGCACGGACGAATTTGGCATGAAAGCGATCGAAAACCGCATGCACGTGCATGACCTGCACGCCACGATCCTACATCTGATGGGGATCGATCACGAGAAGCTGACCTATCGCTACTCCGGTCGCGACTTTCGGCTGACAGACGTCGAAGGAAGAGTGGCCCACGACATCATCACCTAGCTACGATCGAACAAGCAGCAACTTTCGACTTAGCAGCAGCGCTCGAATTAGCCGCAATGACTCTTAGCAGGCAATGGAAACCACCGCGAAAGTGGCGGAAGTCAACTGCAAACCGTCCGAAAAGGCTCAG
>CAYQMZ010000328.1:0-4580 GCA_964418725.1 uncultured Pirellulaceae bacterium | reverse complement strand
CATCATCGCTTAGCCACCATCGAACAAGCAGCAACGTTCGACTTGGCGCACCATTCGAAGTAGCCGCGATGACTCTTAGCAGGCAATGGAAACCACTGCGAAAGTGGCGGCAGTCAACTGCAAACTGTCCAAAAGGCTCAGTGCCGAAAGTCGCGGTCCAAAGGCACTCGATGTCGCGAATTTCGTTGGTTTGCAAGCAGCCAGCCAACGAGCGGCCAAGCAATATCGCTATTTACAGGCTTTGCTATCAACCGCTACGATTTGCCGAGTATGGGGCAAGATAGCCCACCGTCATACAGTCGCGGAGACGTCTTTGTGGGAAGACGATCTGTGATTCGAAGTGCATGAACGCACACGAAGGAAGATAGGATGTCGAATAACCCGTGGCCCTTTGTCGTCGTCGCTCTCCTTTCGCTTGGATTCTTAGCGAACTCAATGGCACAACAGGAAGACGCGGGCAACGCCTATTCCCCGGGTTCAACAGCCGGGCAAGACTTCGGCGCAGACTCTTCTCGTCAGTTCACGGTTGGCCTACCTGAATTCGATCCTCAAGGTGGGACGACGCAAAAGGACAAAGAGGATCAGCCAAACCGCTGGATCACCAATGGGGGACCTTCCGCTTCCCAGCCGGATCCCACTAACGCCATCAGCGAACAAGACACCGTAGCCGTCCGTGCTGCAACGCTTGGCGCAGCAACTGGCCGAGACAGCTCGCCGTTTACAGCAAATACCTCAACTGGACCGGCATCAAACGTTAACAGCCCAAACTTTCGCACCCCCAACACGGACATAAATGACGCGACCAGCCGAGTCTCCAACGGCCAAGTTGCTCGACTGCTGCCAGCCGACACCGTTGTCGCTTCCGTTCCCGAAACCGATCAGCCCTCAGTTCAATTCGGTAACGTCAGATCGGCACTGCCCGATGGTTCTCGATTCTATGGAAACCAAGAAATCGATTCCCAGAACAACGAAGACCGGAGTCCTTTCTCAGTAGCACAAATCATCCCTTCGACACCCGAGACACTGACAGACAGTACCACCGAGGAAGTTCCGTATTGGAATCAAACGGGTACATCGCCAGGCAACGACGCACCTTACAGAGTTAGAGGAACGAGCCCCACGGATCCTCCCACAAAGCTGCCCCGTCGTTCAATCTTGCGTCGAGACACCGCGCCGGAAGACGTACAATTAGTCGACGATGCGCCGCCTGAGATTCAGGGATCAATGCCGACTTATCCCTCTCGCGGTCGTCGCAATGTAGAGACCCACGAAACAGCCCTCGTGTCAGACGAGACTCCTTTCATTAGGACTCCACCGCCATTCGGCGACGCAAGGGGGCGGACCAATCAAGATACCTCCACCCGTCCGATCGGCAACGAAGCTGGCCGTGGCGAGAACTCGACCTCGCCCACAGATAAATCCGAGGCTGGTGGGGGTGTCGGACTAGGAAAGTTCTTCGAGTCGGTGAGCAACGGCATAATTGGCTCGACAGACGCAAACACAGAGGACCTCTCGCAAGGGGCGACTCCCAAACTACCACTTTGGCCAACTATGGCCCTGTTCGCATCCCTGGCAGCGAATCTATTCTTTGGCTGGATTGCCTGGGATACTCACTCCAAGTATCAGACGTTCGTCGAAGAAATCAGTGAAGCCGAATCCGACCGGGATCGCCGATCACGAAGACTTCGCGACGAACCACGTCCCAGCGTCACCGCACGCCGACGTTCGCGAGAAGAAGACGAAGCCGACTTCTTGAACGGCGGCATCGAAGTCTGAAAACGGCGAGCGCCATCAGCCGTATCAGTGCCACAAGTGTTAAGCCACGCGTTCTAGGCTTACTTTTCCGTAAGCTAGACTTCTCCACCGACTCTTGTGCGCGAAATTAGCCACCGGGTTGTAAGATTTGGACTTGTTGCCAAGATTGGTGCAATTGCAACGAAAGCCAGAGCGGAGCTCGTTGGGCTCGTGGCCACCCCATCCAACTGTGTAGACCATGACAGATACACCAAAATCGGACGATTCAGCAACCAACACCGAGAAAAAGGATTTGGCCAACCAGGAAGTGCCGCCCGGCATGCTTCCGTTGGTTGAACCTGTCTTCGGAAAGTACGCATTTTGGATCACCGCCGTTCCGTTCTTGGTCTATCTGATGGGTACGTCGATGGGCGCGTACTTCGAAAACAATCGCAAGATTGCTCCCGCCCACCAAGTCCGTAGCCACTGCCGCACGCTGGCGGAAAAGTTCCGCGAGGACTTCAACGCGGCGACGGATGGCGATGTAGCCAAAGAACTATTCGAGAAGATCAACCTGAACGGCGTTCAGACGGCGCTCGATGACGAGTCATCCGAAATCGAGAAACTTGCCCAAGACTGCCAGAAACTCCTAAACGTCGAAATCTCCAGCTTGCCGAAGTCGCAGCAACTGTATGTCAGCAGCCTGCAAAACTGGGTCAAAGAGTGGTTAGAACTGCACGGCTTTGAGGAGTCGGGCGAACTCGACGAAATCATTCCGCACAACACCAACTTCATCAAGGAAATGAACCCAGACGCCGAGGTCCCTACGCTTACAGAGACTTGGTATCCGACGCTCTACACCGCCGCCTGCCTGCTGGCATTCGTTGCCGTACTCATCGCATTGCCGGGATATCTGAAGCATCCATTTCGAGTCTCTCCAATGGCCATTGGCGTTGGCGTCGTGGGGATCTTCGTCTGGCTGGGACTTTGGTGGCTAGACAAAGAAACTCTTCAAATTGGTCATTGGATGGGCGGCAACTCGCGAGCGGCCTTCAACCCATTCGTTGAACTTGGCGAACCGACGCCTGCTTGGTGGATGTACACCTTTATTGGTATCCGCCTGCTTGGGCTCTGTATCGTCATTCCCATTGCAGAGGAATTCTTCGCTCGCGGTTTCCTGATGCGGTACATCGAAGATATCGACTGGGATCAGATTCCTTTGGGTGAAGCCACCTGGAAGGGCCTCGCAGGCATCATTGCTTATGGTGCCATGACGCACCCCGGTGAAATCGTAGCCGCGGTTGCCTGGTTCGGTCTGATTACATGGATGTACTTGAAGACCAAGAACATTTGGGACTGCGTTGTTGCCCACAGCGTTACGAATGCCCTTCTCGCCGTATTCGTCATAGTAACCGGCACTTGGGAACTCTGGTAAACGCTAGGATCACGGTGCCAGTTGGAGTTGGAGTGGATTTCTCCAACTAAACGTCCTACGCCGTCGTTGAGCAATCGATTACTCGCATCCGCGTTTCCTAAGCGCAGATGCGAGATTGTCGTGCCCTTGCTGAGTAGCACGCTCAACCGCGGACTTTCCCTCAGCATCACGAGCCTTGATATCGGCACCGGCGTCGATCAGATACTCAGCAATTTGAATGCACTGATCGTCGTCTCCGCACCACCACGCACAGTAAATCAACGGCGTCATACCGTTTCTTTCGTCGTTGGATGCAACCCGCGAATTGACGTCTGCTCCGCGTTCAACCAGCCAACGACATATCGTCACGTTGCCTTCCGTTGCCCAATGCAGTGGTTTGCCACCCATGCCGGGATGCTCCGCTTCAATGTCGGCACCAGCCTTTAGTACCGCTTCGACGATTTGTTGTTCGGAATAGTGTGCTGAGCGATGCAGTATTGCGGGATCGGACTGCAGAAGGCCTTCCGGATCATTGGCAAGCTGCTTTAGCACCATGTTTGTTCGAATCACCCGCTCGACCTTCCAGTGTCCTTCCTGGTCGGCAATATTTTTTGGCTGAGCCCATTCAGTGCCAATCGGCAATTCAGGATCAGCTCCGCGTTCCAGCAGATACTCAACCATTTCAAGATTTCCCTTGTTCGCAGCGACGCCCAACGCGGTCGTGCCAGACAAGAAATCGATTGCGTTCACGTCGACTCCGCGATCGATGTACAGCGAGGCATTCGCGACTCCCTCCTTTCGATCGGCGATCCAATGAAGGTAACTGCGACCATGCCAATCGGGGCGATTGATGTCCAATCCGTGACCAATGAGCGCATCCAAGTATGCCGGATCCTCAACGACGTTCCAGCCTTTCGCTGGGTCAATTTCGCGAATCATCGCATTCCCGTACCGTTCCACGAATTCGTCCAGCACGTTGGGGGCGGCAAGTTTCATGACTCGCCCTAGTAGCCTGCGTCTGAGCTCCGCGTCGGTGGCCAATTCCTTGTCGACTCGCATCCAATTTTGCAGTGATTCAGCATCTGTGTATTTCCAAGCAGCCTGTCGCCCATTGTGTTCCGTAAGCAACCGTAGAAGTTCTTCGTTGCGTTCGTCCTCCCGTTCTTCGACCGCCGAGAAACAGTCGCCCGACGAATCGGAGTAGCCTTCCGGATCAGCACCGTGGGCCAACAGCAGCTTGACCATGGGAACATTCTTTTTCCAACATGCGTTAATCAAAGCTGTCCCGCGTGGGCAGCATTCTTCGGGGAGGTTTGGATCGGCCCCGAGCTCTAACAGCATTTGGACGATGTCCATGCGTCCGGCACCGGCGGCAATCCCGAGCGGACTGCGGCGTGAGTCGTTCAGTCGCGTCGCAATTCCTGGATCTTCC